>CALWNX010000021.1 GCA_944382925.1 uncultured Clostridia bacterium
TGATAGGAACTCCGCCGATACCCTGCGGGGTGCCTTCCATCAGGCCGTCGATATGGGACTGGCCCATGTGTCTGATTACCATCAGATGGTCAGCGCCGTGCCAGGCGCCCATTCTCATTCTTCTGATGTCGTCTTCAAAACGGCCGGAAGCGATCTCGGTGGTGATGGTCTGCATCGGCTGCGGGTCGATGTCGCCCATGAACCTGGCCGGCGGCAGAGGAACGCTCTGCTTAAGCGGTTTGGAGATTTCGTGGAACTCGAAAGGACCCATGTGCTGGTCTTCAGCCTTTTCTCTCCAGGTCCAGCCTCTTCTTCTCGGCTCGTATTTGTCAAGGTCCTTAAGAATTTCGACAACGTCGATCTTTTCGTTTCTCTTCAGCTCTGTCATTATTTCTTACCTCCCTTGAATGCTTCTACGAGTTTATCCCAGCCTTCGCCCTTGGCCAGACGGATGCT
Source organism: uncultured Clostridia bacterium (assembly GCA_944382925.1). Taxonomy (GTDB): domain Bacteria; phylum Bacillota; class Clostridia; order Peptostreptococcales; family Anaerovoracaceae; genus Fimisoma. The sequence continues at coordinate 457 of CALWNX010000021.1, forward strand.
GGCCTCTCTGATGGAGATGTTCTCCAGCTTGGAAAGCTTGTATACGCAGTGGCCGCAGCCCTTGCCCATCAAACCGTGGTCGATAGCGTGGTTAACGATAGGCATGCAGTCCAGCGAGGATACGCCCATTCTCAGGAGCACCGATCTCTCAACAGACGGAGTCGTATTTTTTCTGCCCAGCTCCAGCAGCGGATCGACTACCTTGTCGGTCAGCTCCCAGAATCTCTGGTAAAGCTCCTCATCGGTAAGATCAGCCAGGTGCTGTCTTCTTACTTGAAAATCATCTTCTCTTTTCATCCTTTGATCTCCTTTTTTCGTGGTCTTGGAATGGCGGCAAAGCCCGGCTTGCCGCCATAAGCTTTACAGCCCCAGCTCCTCGAGAGCCTTTCTGACAAACTCAACGTCTGTCTTGGTTTCTGTAGCCAGGAATTTATAGTCGTCATCCGTAAGCTCAGCCGCAGTCAGACCGGCCTTGGTTACGGCTTTCTTGATCAGGGAACGCCGATAATGATTAAGATCTGCTTCCTTGCACTTGATCAGGCCAGGATCTGCCGGCAAAATGATGTTCTCGCCCGGCTTGTCATCCTTCGGATTTCCGAAGCGTATTTCAATGCCGTTTTCTCTGGCGAAATCAAGCTGCGGCTGAATATGCTTTCCGGCGCCGGTGTACTCGGTTTCGCTCACTACTACAAGCGCGTCCTCAGGAAGCTCCTGCGCCAGAGAGAAAGCAGCTGCCAGAGCGGTGTTGCCGGCCGGGCCTCTTTCGAGACCTTCGAGGTTTGCCAGCGCTTCGGTGATATAGAACACCTCGCCCTGGGTCGTGGTCACATATCTGTCCATATAGCGCAGCGGTCTGGCGGCCGAACGCGGGGTATCCGAATGGTCAGGATCAGTTGCATACGGAACGCCGAAGCCGGTGTGTCCCGTCGTGCAGGATTTTCTGTTGAACTGAACGTCAGAAGCCATATGCAGCCCGGTCAGGTCGATGGAAGCGGAAACTACCTGAGTGTTCTTGCAGCCTGCCTTGAGCAGTCCTCTGGCGGTTCCTGTTACCATGCCGCCGCCGGCTGTAGTGCAGACTACCATTTCCGGGTCTTTTCCGTATTTTTCACGGCACTCAACGGCGATCTCATATCCCAGGGTCTCAACGCCGGCGATGCCGAACGGCGAGTAAAGGGAAGCGTTGAAATAGCCAGTGTCTTCCAGAACCGACAGGAAGGTGTAGAACAGCTCAGGGCCTACGGTCAGCTGAATAACTTCAGCGCCGAGAGCTTCACACTTTCTGGCTTTTTCCACGATCTCAGGCTGACCTACGCCGTGGGAGTCATAGCACTCCTGAACTACGATGCACTTGAGTCCCTGCATCGCTGCCTGGGAAGCAACGGCCGCGCCGTAGTTTCCGGAGGTAGCTGCCATAACGCCCTTATAGCCGAGCTTCTTGGCGTGAGCTACCGCGCAGGCGGCTCTTCTGTCCTTAAAGCTGCCGGAAGCGTTGGCGGCCTCGTCTTTAACGAGGATCCTGGCGCCGTATCCCGGTTTGGCGTATTTTCTCGCCAGAGCGGTGATATTTCTCAGCTCCAGCAGCGGGGTATCGCCCACGCCGGTCTGCGCCTGGATCTTTTCAATCTCGTCCAGAGTGTAGTTGGTTGCCTTCATCAAGGCGTCATAGTCGAAAACTGTGCCGCCCTTTTCAAATTCTTCATAATCAAGTCCGAGGGCCTTTTTCATGATGTCGTTGGCTCTTGCCATCACGGACTGATAGTCTTTTGCCAGTGCCATTATTTTTCACCTCCGGACATAATTTCTCTCAGCTGCTTGTCGATCTGGATGATCTCCGGTACGAACTTGCCATAGCTGTGGGTATAATAAGGGCCCACCTCTATCAGCGTACCTTTTTCCAGACGGCCGACAGCGGTCTGTATTGTAACGGTGTCGCCAATCTCAGCGCTTTCGTCCTGCAGAAAGCCTTTGGTCCACATTTCCAGGTCGCATTTCTGGGTATCCGCAGGAAGCTTGGCGGTTCTCTCGTCTGCCTTGAGAACGATAGCGTGGATGCGTACCCAATCGCCTCTCTTTGCCATTTTAAACATCTCCTTGTTCATCGTGTTTTATCTGCAATAATTTATTTTACGATCTTCTTTTCTTCTCTGATGAAGTTTCTGAAGTCTCCCATGATAGCTCTTGGAACCGGCAGAGTGATCATGGTCTGCAGGCCGGCTTCGGCGTTGATCACATGAGGGATCATGTTTACGCACATCGCGATGGTGCCAAGACCGCCCTCGATCTCCGGGCTGTTCACCAGGTTAACGTTCGGGGAGCCCTTGATGATCACGTAGTCGCCGGTCTGTACGCCAACCTGCTCAGGCTCGATCTGCTGCGGATGATCCATGTGTACGGCGATGCCGTTGCTCAGCTTGGCCTCTGCAGTCATAGCCACACCTGCGCAGGTGCCGGCGGCCGCAAAGCCGTAAGGCGACTTTCTGTCTACGTCGGTCTTGATCGGGCTCATATCCTGCGCAAATTCCTCTACGGTCAGACCCATGCCCTCAGCCATCATGCCTACAGATTCAGCAAAGCCTACGTGTCCGGCCATGGTGTTGTCAGCCTTTCTCTTCATGAATTCGTCGATGGAGATGCCGATGCCCTGCTCTTCCATTACGGCATGTCCGAACGGAGACAGCGAGTTAACTCTTCTGGAAGTGATGTCTTCTACATCTACCATGCAGCCGGTCATTACCAGTACCAGCAGGTCCATGATGTGTCCCGGGTTGATGCCGGTGCCCAGGCAGGAAACGCCGTTGGCCTTGGCGATCTTGTCGAGCTCTTCCGCCAGCTCAGGGCTCTGAGCCTTAGGATAGGACATTTCCTCGGCAGAGGTGATAACGTTGATGCCCTGCTCCATGATGAATTTCAGCTTCG
>CALWNX010000022.1 GCA_944382925.1 uncultured Clostridia bacterium
AGCTCCTGGACAATATCAACTTCGAAAACACCTATGCCAACAGCTTCGCCTGCGGCGGCAGCTTCGGCTACTGGACCGAGTTCATTCCGCTCGTCATGACCGACGAAAAGGAAGCCGTGGTCGGCGCCATCAAGATGCTGGGCATCAAAGAGACGGAAAAGACCAGGATCGTGAAGATCAAGAACACCCTGCGGCTGGGCGAAATCCAGGTTTCCGAATCGCTCAGAGAATACGTCGAAAGCAAGCCGGAAAGGTTTACGATCGAATAAAAGGTTGCCAGCTGTCGAAAAATAAGATATAATGTAAAAAATAAGAGCCTTTATGAGGCTCTTTCTTTTGGAACAGAAAGGGATAATATCAGTATATGAGAAGTAAGCGCAAGCAGGAAAAACAGCAGCGGAAGGAGGCGGCCAGAGAAGCGAGGCTTAAAGCGGTCAGCAAGGTGATTTCGATCGTGTACAGTCTGGCGGTTTTGTGCTTCATGGGTCTGCTTTTGTGGCTGAACGTGATGCCGGCCAAATACCTTTACCCTCTGATCGCCGTTCTCTTCGTGGTTTCGCTCTTCATCGTGCCCGTGATGTTCAGCCGCCGCGGCAAACCGGGCCGGCGCAAAGGAGCGATGGTCGTAGCAGTAGTGCTGACCGTGGTCTTTTGCGTGGGCAGCTACTATCTGGGCGTGACCCTGAACTTTTTCAGCAGCATTACCGGCGTTGGCGGCGCCAGGGAGGATTTCTACCTCGTTACGCAGGCTGCGGCCAGCTATGAAGAAGCCGCGGATCTCAGCGGACAGACTGTCGGCGTGCACGCCAGCGCCGAAGCGACCTATGCGGAAGCCAGGAACCAGCTCAAAGAAGAAGTCGCAGTCGAATACGAATATGTGGACGAGCTGCCGGAGCTCATGAGCAGCCTGCGCTTGGGCGAGCGAGAGGCTATCTTCATCAGCGCAGCTTCCTACGAGAGTATGAAGGGACAGGACACGACGCTCGAAACAGCGACAAAGGTAATACATACCGTTTCCATCAGAGTAGAGAGCCAGAGCACCACCGAGCATGTAAACGTAACGAAAGAACCATTTAACATTCTCGTCAGCGGACTTGATACCACGGGCGACATAAGCATGGTGTCAAGGAGCGACGTCAACATGCTGGTGACCGTTAACCCTAACACCAACCAGGTACTGCTTACCTCGATACCGAGAGACTACTATGTCACACTGGCAGGCAAGGGAGCGCAGGACAAGCTGACGCATTCGGGCATCTACGGCATCAATGAGACCGTGGCGACAGTAGAAAACTTTCTCGGCGTCAATATCAACTATTACGTCAAAGTCAACTACAGCACGGTGACCAAGCTGGTAGACGCCATGGGCGGCATCGAGGTGAATTCGCCGATGACGTTCACCACGCATAACCTCAATCCGAATTACACCTTTGTCGAAGGGCTTAATACTCTGGACGGTGCGCAGGCGCTGGCCTACTGCCGCGAGAGGTATTCCTTCGCCGACGGCGATATTCAGCGCAACAAAAACCAGCAGACGGTGCTCAAGGCGATCATCGAGAAGGCGACCAGAAGCGAGACGATACTTTCGCAGTACGCTTCGATTCTCAACGGCATCAAGGACAACATCGAAACCGACATGGAGCAGAGCGCGATTACTTCGCTGATCAAGATGCAGCTTGCCGACATGCCTTCGTGGGAAATCAGCCAGCAGTCCATCACCGGCGAATACGCGCAGGGACAGTATTGCTACGCCCTGGGTTCCTACGCCGATGTCGTGCGCATCGACGAGGCTTCCGTCGCGCAGGCGGTAGAAAAGATCATGCAAGTTTTATCAGCAGAGGAAGGCAAATAATGAAGATCGACAGAATCAAGAGCAGAGTAAAGGGCAAACAGCTGCCCACCCCTAACAGCATCACGTGCGGCTTCGATAATGCAAGCTCGCTGCGCTGCGTTTTCTACGACCTGGAAAACGGCGAAACGGCGACCTTCTTTACGGCCGGCACCGTGCACGAGGGCCATACGGGCATCATGCACGGCGGACTTTCGGCAGCGGTGCTCGACGAGGTCATGGGCCGGGCGACCATCCACCGCATGACCAGCCGCGCAGAAGAATGGCTGCCGCAGTATGTGACGGCCGAGATGACGTGCAAATATCTCAAGCCGATCAGGACAGGGGAAAAGATGTTCGCCTACGGCCGCGTAGACAGGATCGAGGGACGCTGCTGCTTCAACTCGGCAGAAATCATCGACGAAAACGGCGAGGTGATGTCGACTGCCACCGGCGTCTACGTGCGCGTCGACCAGCTTAAGGACAAGCTGCCGGCAGAGGAATACATGAGACAGGTGTCTATGCTGACAGACAACGACCCGCGGGAGCTTTAAGAGCTTCTGCGGGATTTTTAATTTTTTGCCGGAAAAGCAGTTGACAAAGCAATAAAATGTGCTAAAATAATAAACGTAGTTAGACTAAGCTAACCGAATAAAGCGGGCTCGCAAAGCCCTACAAAAAGGACGGTAAGACATATGGATTTGCAAGAAGCTGTTATTGGCCAGACTTACACTATCCGCGACATCCAGACAGACGATGAGGATCTGAAGACCTTCCTCTTCCGCCTGGGCTGCTATAGCGGCGAGCCGATCACCGTGGTTTCCCGACTCAGGAGCGGTCTGGTGGTTTCCATCAAGGACGGCAGATACAATATCGACAACGGTATCGCGGAAACAATCCTTATATAGCGCTTACAGCGCCGTTTTTTGCGGACATGAGTTAGTTTTATATAACTGCACCAAATGCCTTTATATCTTCAAATTTATAGGAGGACGCAAAATGAGAATTGCTTTTGCCGGCAATCCCAACAGCGGAAAAACCACCATGTACAACGCGCTGACGGGAAAACACGAGCATGTAGGTAACTGGGCCGGGGTTACCATCGGCAGAAAGGAGAGCCTCATCAAGAGGGAATACAGCAGAGGAGAGGAGCTGGTGGCCGTGGACCTGCCGGGCGCCTACTCGATGTCGCCTTTCACGCCGGAAGAAAGCATCACCAGCGGTTATGTCCGCGATGAGCACCCGGATGCGATTATCAACATCGTAGACGCCACAAACCTGAGCCGCAGCCTGTTCTTTACCACCCAGCTGCTGGAGCTCGGCATTCCGGTGGTAGTAGCGCTCAACAAGAGCGACATCAATGAAAAGCAGGGTACCAGGATCGACACCGCTTTGCTGGCAGAAAAGCTGGGCTGCCCGGTGATCGAGACCGTTTCCACCGCCAGCCGCGGCCTGAGCGAGGTAGTGGCGGCCGCCGCCTCATTAAACGGCAAAGGGCAGAAAGCTCCTTATGTGCAGGCGGATATAGACGTGACGAACAAGAAAGCCGTCGAGGATGAGGACAGAAAGCGCTTTGCCTTTGTCAACCAGGTTGTCGCCGAGGTGGAGACCAGAAAGATTCTTACCAAGGACGAGACGACAGCAGATAGAGTAGACAAGGTTCTCACCAACAAGGTGGCCGGCATTGTGATTTTCGCCGCCGTCATGTTCGGCGTTTTCTACATTTCGCAGACCTGGCTGGGACCGCTGATCGCGGACTGGCTGGTAGGATACATAGAGATGTTCCAGGGCTGGGTAGCCTCCTCGCTGGAAGGAGCGGGAGCCAGCGCCTTCCTGCAGGCTCTGCTTGCTGACGGTATCGTCGGCGGCGTTGGCGCCGTGGTTGGCTTCCTGCCGCTGGTAATGGTGATGTACTTCCTGATCGCTCTGCTCGAAGACTGCGGCTACATGGCCCGCGTGAGCGTGGTTATGGATCCGATCTTCAAGAGAGTAGGCCTTTCCGGCAAGTCGATCATTCCGATCATCATCAGCACCGGCTGCGGTATTCCGGGCATCATGGCCTGCCGCACGATCAGGGACGAAAGAGAAAGACGGGCGACCGCCATGCTGACGACATGGATGCCTTGCGGAGCCAAGATCCCGGTGATCGCGCTCTTCGGCGGCGTGTTCTTCGGCGGCGCAGCCTGGGTAAGCTGGCTGATGTATTTCACCGGCATCGCGCTGATTTTCTTTGGCGCTTTGCTGATCAAGCAGATAACGGGACACAAGTACAGAAAGTCCTTCTTCATCATGGAGCTGCCGGAGTACAAGGCTCCGAGCATCGGCCGCGCCAGCCTTTCCATGCTGGGCAGAGCCAAGGCCTATATCATCAAGGCTGCTACCATCATCCTCGTCTGCAACGCGGTCGTACAGATCATGCAGACCTTCAACTGGCAGTTTGAGCTGGTGGAAGAAGGCATGGAAGACACTTCGATCCTGGCCAGCATCGCTACCCCGTTTGCCGTATTGCTCCTGCCTCTGGGCTTTGGCACCTGGCAGCTGGCGGCTGCGGCCGTGACGGGCTTCATTGCCAAGGAAAACGTAGTCGGCACGCTGGCTGTAGTTTACGGCATCACCAACCTCATCGATACAGACGCGCTGGAGCTGGTGGGCGGCGCCAGCGAAGTAGCGGCCACCTTTGGCCTCAGCAGTGCCGCGGCGCTCGCTTATCTGATGTTCAACCTCTACACGCCGCCGTGCTTTGCCGCCATCGGCGCCATGAACTCGGAGTTGGCCAGCAAGAAATGGCTTTTCGGCGGTATCGGCCTGCAGCTCGGTACCGGTTATATCGTCGCCTTCGTGGTATATCAGCTCGGTACGCTGATCACCGAAGGTCATCTGGGCGAGGCCTTTGTGCCGGGTCTGATCGCCGTGGCCGCCATCGCCGCCGTGATCGCCTATGTGACCATCAGCTCCTCGCGCAAGCTGGCAGCGCAGTACGCCCTGCACGGCAACGCTGCCAAGAAAGCCGGTGCTGCCGCATGAAGCCTGTAGATATTCTCCTCGTACTGGTGATAGCCGCCATAGTTGCGGCGGCTGTCACCTACATCGTGAGGGCCAAGAAAAAAGGGGTTAAATGTATCGGCTGCCCGGCCGCCGCAGACTGCGCAAAAAAATGCTGCTCAGGCTGCGCGTCCCAGCAGTCGGATTCGCAAAACCGGGTTTAAACGATTTCCCGAACGATTTTCTGATAGTGTCTTTGCTTTCCCGCTGTTCTTCGTACAGACAGCGGGAATTTTTCTGAAATTTAAAATAAGAGATGAAAAGCGTCGTCAAATAGTATATAGTAAAGATAAAGAACTAAAAAGGGCAAACAGCAGAAAGGAGTGACGGATGATGGAAAGAGAAATCAGCATGGCGGCGATAAGCGGCTTTGCGCAGAAATTTAAGGCAGGGCAGCAAAATCGTGTAGCCATGAATGCGGCTGTAAAGAACGGTATTGATGCGGCCGCTGAGAATTTCGCCGCTTTCAGAGAAACGAGGCATGAGTTTTCAATCACGGTGGAGACGGGAGAAATCACAAACCAGAAGGCCTCGGGCAGATGCTGGATGTTCGCGGCTCTGAACGTGATGCGGCTTGAGGTGATGGAAAAGCTGAACCTTGAGAGCATGGAGCTCAGCCAGAATTATCCTCTCTTTTACGACAAGCTCGAAAAGAGCAACTATTTTCTGGAAAACATTCTTGAAA
>CALWNX010000023.1 GCA_944382925.1 uncultured Clostridia bacterium
CTCGCGCCCATTGACAACAGCCGCCCGGCTATAGTAAAATATAACAGTAATTTAAAATTCAAGCTTTGACATCTCGGAAGCCGGTGCAAGTCCGGCGCTGTGTCTCAGCAACCGTAAGATCAACGAAAGGGCAGAGCCACTGAAGCCGCCAGGCTTTGGGAAGGCGCCCCGGTAGGAGGGTGGATCGAGCCGGTAGACCTGTCAAAAGCTGTGCTGAAAGTCTTCTGAGGTGAGACTTGTGCTTGAAAGACGCCCTTTGCGGTTTGCCGTAATCTTTGATGACGAAGATGCAAGCGATACGACAAGCGCCATCTCGCAGGAGACAGGCGCTTTTTTATCTGTGCAGATCGTAAAGGAGGAATATCTGATGAAACATTTGCGCAAAAAAATCGCCGTTTCCCTGCTTTCCACCGCTTATGAAGACAAAGACTTCGACGGCGACGGAGATGCGGACGGCCGCGTATATATCTATTTCACCTATAACGCCAAGCCGGGCGGCATCTACTACACCTACGACGCGGCTGCGCAGGCCGGAGCAGCTACCGAAAGCGGCGTGCTTTTTATGCCGCCGGAGGATATGCAGGAATATTGCACCAGCACGCTCTGCGCGGATCGGGACGGCGTGCTCTATTATAAGAACGACAGCGGCTATCTGATGGCTGCCGAGCAGAAGGAAGCCTACGCCACCAACATGGAAGTTGAGGATGCGCTTTCCTGGAGCAGCGATTTTCATCCGGGTCTGGCCGAATACGAGATCGTGATGCAGGCCGGCAGCGAAAGCACGACGCTGACGCTGACTGTGCCGGAGGGCATGAGCGCTGAGGTCGACGGCCAGCCTTATAAGAAAGGCGGCGTGCGGATCGCTCTGGGCGCGGACGGGCGCGCCGAGGTGAATGTTACCGTTACCCGCGACAGCGAGACGATGACATACGCGCTGCTGATCAGGTGCCAGAGTGCAGACAGCAGCCTGTCAGAGCTGCTGGCGAGCAAATCCAACGCGTACAACGCTTCACTCTACGAGCTCTCGCCGTCGTTTGCGGCAGAGACTACCGAATATACGGTCGACGTGCGCGAAGAAGGCAGAGCCTTTGAAAATATCTGGCCGACCGCCGCTGACAGCAACGCCAGCGTCAAGGTCTATGCGGTGAAAAACATCAGCGCGGATCGCGTGCAGGAAGACGGCACGATCAAGGTGACCGCTACCAATCAGGGCCATGACAGATACGCCGTTTATCACGCCGACGGAAAGGAAGGAACCGCCAACACGGTGGTCAGAGTAGAGGTCACTTCTGAAAGCGGCCTTGAGGCTACTTCGTATACGGTGACCTTCCTGCGCGGCGAGGCGGCGCCGGAAGAACCGGGCGACGATTCCGACCAGCCGGCAGCGCCGGAGGAGCCGGGCGACGATTCTGAGCAGCCGGTAACGCCGGAGGAGCCGGGCGACAGCGACGAGCCGTCAGTACCTGACGAGCCGGCGGCCGGCGATAATGAGCCGGCTGCATCTGATGAGCCGGGCGAGGACGACGAAGCTGCCGGCGATGCGACGGTTGCCGTAACGGGCGACAGCAGCGGCTTCAACATGTGGCTGGTCCTGCTGATGGCGGCGGGCTGCGCGCTTGCAGCAATGTGCAGAGGAGAACAAATTGGAAAGCAGAAAAAATAAAAGGATATTTAATATAATCATGGTTGCCGTAATCATCGCCCTCGCCGCCGTCGCGGCGGTGGCGGTGGGCAGCGTTAAGGGCTGGTTTGCCGATGAAGAGGGGGCCTACGGCAAGGCGCAGGAGGTCAGCGGCATCGTCAGCGTAGAACGCGGCGGCGCTTCACTTGAGCTGTCTTCCGGCGATATGCTGATGGCCGGCGACAAGATCACCACCAATGACAAGGCCGAAATTCTCATCAGCGCCGGCAGCAACGCCTACAGGCTGGCGGAAAATTCCGCCCTCGTGCTGGTAGAGGACGCGAGCGGGCCATTTTCCCTCGCACTGCTGCAGGGCGAGATGTTCGCCGTTACAGACGAGGGAAATGATTTCGGCAGCCTGAGCGCGCAGGAAAAGGAATTTGTCCTTGCAAAGGCTCCGGCCGTCTTTACCGTCAATGTGCGCACCGGCTCCATGAGCGTCAACGTGCTGGCCGGCAGCGTCGCGCTGAGCGACGGCTCGCTGACGGCAGAGGCCGGACAGGCGCTTTCCATAGTGGAAGGCGAGGCTTCGCTGCTGACTCTGTCAGCCGGCTCGCTGAGCAGCTTTGAGCTGGAAAATACGCTTGCCGCGGCCGAAAGCAGGGAGCTTTGCTTCAGCACCGCTGAGCTGGATCAGATCCTCGCGGAGCGGGAAGCCGAGCAGCTTCTGGCTGGTGAGGAAAAAGGCAGCGGCGAGGAAAGCGGCAGCGAAGAAGAAAACGGCGGGGCGGCTGCTGACGGAAAAGACGACGCTTCTTCCGGCCAGTCCGGGCAGTCCGGGCAGAATCAAGACGAGCCTGGCAAAACCGAGCCGGGCGGCAGCGGCCAGTCAGGGCAGCAGTCCGGGCCGGCGGGCGGCGATGGCGGCAAGAACGAGCCGGGCAATACCGGCGGCTCCGCTTCGGGCGGTGCTGCGGCCGGGACGAAATACGATTACAGCTGTACTATCGAGATCAGATGTGATACCATTTTAGATAACATGGGCGATCTGACGGCGGGCAAGGAGGGTTACGTTCCTAAGGACGGCGCTATCCTGAAGCGCACAACGGTGGGCTTTAACGAAGGCGAGACCGTCTATGACGTCCTCAAGAGAGTCTGCAGCGCCAGAGGCATCCATCTGGAAGCCTCCTGGTCGCCGGCTTACGGCAGCAGCTATATCGAGGGCATCGGCCATCTCTACGAATTTGACTGCGGCCCGCAGTCTGGCTGGACTTACAAGGTGAACGGCTGGTTCCCGAATTACGGCTGCTCGGCCTACGAGCTGGAAGACGGCGATGCGATTTCCTGGCTTTACACCTGCCAGGAGCTGGGCGCTGACGTCGGCGGCTCGCTGAACGGGTAGATGCGGGGCGCCGGCCGTGGCAGGAGAAGAAAGTGATGAAAAGAGATACGTTTTCGACATATAATCCGCTCATCAATTTCATATTTTTTATCGGCGCAGTGGCGCTGGGCATGTTTTTCCTGCATCCGGCGCTGCTTTGCTGCTCGCTGCTGCTTTCTTCAGCCTACTATCTGACCATTCACAGGCGCAGGGGTTTGAAATTCCTGGCCGCCATGATTCCGCTCTTCGTCGTGCTGGCGGCCGTCAATCCGCTTTTCAATCCCAACGGACAGACGGTGCTCTTCGTCTATCTGGGCGGGCGGCCGTATACGATGGAAGCACTGATTTACGGGGCGGCGATCGCGGCCATGTTTATTTCGATACTGATCTGGTTTGCCTGCTACAATGCAGTGATGACCAGCGATAAATTTTTATATATCTTCGGCCGCACGGCGCCGGCGATCTCGCTGGTGCTGTCGATGATCCTGCGGCTGGTGCCCGGCTTTCAGCGTAAAGCCGGGCAGATCGCCGGCGCCCGCCGCTGCATCGGCAAGGCGGGAGAGGCAGGCACGAGGCGCGAAAAGATCGAAAACGGCATCACCGTACTCTCGACGCTGACGACCTGGGCGCTGGAGGGCGGAATCGTCACGGCCGACAGCATGAGAAGCCGGGGCTACGGCAGCGGAAGGCGCACCAGCTTTGCCATCTACAGATTCGCCGGTCGCGATATGGCGCTGGCGGCGGTCATGCTGCTTTGTGTGGCAGCCGTGCTGATATGCGCGGGCGCGGGCGGCGCGGAGGCTGCCTTCATACCGACCCTTTCGCTGGCGCATCTTAACGAGCCCGCTACGGCGGCGATGAGCGCGGCATACTTTATCTTTCTGGCGATACCGACAGTCCTGAATATAACGGAGGAAATAATATGGCACATTTTGAGATCAAGGATCTGAGCTTTTCCTACCCGGCAGCGCACGGGAGAAAGGCGCTTTCACATGTGGATCTGAGCATCGAAAAGGGAGAATACATTACCGTCTGCGGCAAGAGCGGCAGCGGCAAAACCACGCTGCTGCGCCATCTCAAGAGCGTGCTGGCTCCGCACGGCGAGATGACGGGAGAAATAATTTTTGCCGGGCAGCCGCTGGCTGAGGTCAGCCTGCGCGAGCAGTCTAGCAAGATCGGCTACGTGATGCAGAATCCCGACAACCAGATCGTGACCGACAAGGTGTGGCATGAGCTGGCTTTCGGCCTGGAAAGCCTGGGCATGGAGCAGAAAACCATCAGACTCAGGGTGGCGGAGATGGCCAGCTATTTCGGTATCCAGGGCTGGTTTCATAAAAATGTGGCCGAGCTTTCCGGCGGGCAGAAGCAGTTGCTCAATCTGGCTTCGATCATGGCCATGCAGCCGACGGTGCTGATTCTGGACGAACCGACCAGCCAGCTCGATCCGATTGCGGCGGCAGACTTTCTCAATACGGTACGCAAGATCAATCTGGAGCTGGGCACGACGGTCATCATCACCGAGCACCGGCTGGAGGATATTTTCCACGCCGCGGACAGGGTGGTGGTCATGGATGGCGGCCGCATCATCGCCTGCGACGAGCCGCGCCGGGTAGGGGATTTTCTGAAAAAGGACGGCAACGAGATGTTTGCCGCCATGCCTTCGCCGGTGCAGATATATTACGGCGTCGAAAACGAGCTGCAGTGCCCGCTGACGGTGCGCGAAGGACGAAACTGGCTCAGCGAGCTGTTTGCGGGCCGGCAGATCAGCAGTCCTGCCATAAAGCGCGAACAGGTCAGGGAAGAGGATTTGATCGGCACGCCGGCCATCCTTATGAAAGAGGTCTGGTTCCGCTACGAGAAGGATGCTCCCGATGTGCTAAAAGGTGTCGACCTGAGCGTGCCGCAGGGGACTATCTTCGCCATGGTGGGCGGCAACGGCACCGGCAAGTCGACGATGCTCAAATCGATCTGCCATATCTGTCGCCCGTATCGCGGGCAGATTCTCATCGACGGCAAGCGCGTGGAAAAATACAGGGCAGACGAGCTTTTCCGCCGCAATCTGGCCATGCTGCCGCAGGATCCGCAGAGCCTGTTCGTGAAGAAAACTGTGCGCGAGGATCTGGCGGAGATGCTGCCGGCAGACTGTGCGGACAAAGAGGAGCGCATCGCCCGCGTTGCGCAGATCTGCCAGATAGACGAGCTGCTGGACAGCCATCCTTACGACCTTTCGGGCGGCGAGCAGCAGCGGGCGGCGCTGGCCAAGGTGCTGCTCACCGAGCCGAGGATCCTCCTGCTCGACGAGCCGACCAAGGGCCTTGATAATTTCTTTAAGCTGACGTTTGCGCAGATTCTCAAAAACCTGCAGAAAGAAGGGGTGACCATCCTCATGGTTTCACACGATGTGGAATTCTGTGCCAAATATGCCGATCTGGTGGGCATGTTCTTCGACGGCGGCGTGATCACGACTAACAGGCCGGACAAATTCTTCTCGCAGAACAGCTTTTATACCACCGCGGCCAACAGGATGAGCCGCCATATTTTCGATAATGCCATAACTAACGAGGACGTGATAGAACTATGCAGAATGAACAGATAAAGAGCAAGGGCTCGCGCCGCGGCTTTCTGGCCGTAATCGCGGTGATGGTGATACTCATACCGGCGACGATCGGTATTTCCTGGTATCTGGGTGACCGCAAATACTATATCGCCAGCGTGCTGATCATGATCTATTCGATGATTCCGTTTTTCGTCAGCTTTGAAAGGCGCAAGCCGCAGGCCAGGGAGCTGGTAACGCTGGCAGTGATGTGCGCGATCGCCGTGGCATCGCGGGCGATTTTTATCGCCGTGCCTCATTTTAAGCCCATGGGGGCGATCGTGATGATCACCGGCATGGCCTTCGGGCCGCAGGCGGGCTTCATGACCGGCTCGCTGAGCATGCTGGTCAGCGACATCATCTTCGGCCAGGGACCGTGGACGCCGTGGCAGATGTTTTCTTTCGGCATGATCGGCTTTATCGCCGGCATTCTGGGCAGAGCCGGCGTGCTGACGGAAAAACACCCGCTGCGGGGCGCGATCGTGGGCTTTCTGCTGATATTTTTGCTGGCCGGACCGCTGCTCGATACCAGCACTGTCTTTACGATGATGCAGTTTCCGGGCCTGGACGTGCTGGCGATTTATCTTGCCGGCATTCCGGTGAACGCCATCCACGGCAGTGCGGTGGCGCTGGGCATGCTGCTTCTGAGCCGGCCGATGATGGAAAAACTTGATCGCCTCAAGACTAAATACGGAATGATGCAAATATGAGATTCGACAGTTATCATCCGCTCATCAATCTGATATATTTTGCGGCCGCGATTTCATGTAGCATCGCTTTTAACCACCCGCTGTTCGTGCTGCTTTCTTTCGTCTGCGCGCTGATCTGCGCCTTCTCGCTGCGCGGCAGCAGGGCGCTCCTTGTTTTGCTGGCGCTGCTGCCGCTGATGGCGCTTTACACCTGGTGGTACAGCTTTTATAACCATTTCGGCGTGACCGCGCTCGGCGAAAATTTTGCCGGCAACAGCATTACGGCCGAGGCGCTTTTCTACGGCGCTTCGCTGTCGCTGCGGGCGGGAGCGGTGGCGCTCTTTATTTCCTGCCTGCTGGCGGTCTTTACGGCGGACAAGGTGGTATATCTGTTTGGCCGCCTGTCGCCGAAGCTCTCTTTGTTCATTGCGATCCTGCTGCGCAGCGCGCCGCGCACCTTAGCTTATGCCCGCCGCATCAGCGTCTCTCAGCAGGGAATCGGGCGCGGGCCCGGTCAGGGAAGTCTGCCTGCGCGTTTTGTCAACGCCCTGCGCCTGTGCTCGGTGCTGATCACCTGGACGCTGGAAAATTTCCTCGAGAGCTCTCTTTCCATGCGCAGCCGTGGTTACTCGCTCCGGGGGCGGACGGCGTTTTCGCTCTACCGTTTTGACAACCGCGACCGCAGTCTGGTGGTCGTGATCTTTGCGCTGCTCATCACTATTCTGGCCGGCGCAGCGCTCGACCAGACGCACATCTACTATGATCCGCGCATCATCATGATGCCGGTGACGGCTCTTTCCTTTGTATTTTATGCAGCCTACGGGCTTTTCCTGCTGCTGCCTGTGATCATCCGGATCATCTGTGCGCGAAGGTTTGCGGCTGCCGCGGCCTGAGCTGCGGGCTGTGCTGCGGTCTGTGCTGCCGGCTGCGGGGCACTTGACTCTTGATTTTTCCGGCGTTTTTCAATATACTATATTGGGACAATGTTGTGCAGGAGATGAAAATATGATCAAGAACGATACGGCGCAGGTGCTGCTGATACAGGACATTGCCGGCTACGGCAAGATTTCGCTGGGCGTGATGATACCGATCATGTCGCACATGGGCTTTAACCTCTACAATCTGCCGACGGCGGTGGTTTCCAACACACTGGATTACGGCCTTTTCGAGATCCTCGAGACGACTGATTACATGAAGAAAACCCTCCGCGTGTGGGAAAAGCTGGGCTTTTCGTTTGACGCGATCTGTACCGGCATGATCTTCTCCGAGGAGCAGGTCCGTCTGGTGGCTGAATATTGCCGCCAGGAGCGCGAAAAAGGCACGCACATCTTTGTCGACCCGGTCATGGGCGACGACGGCAAGCTGTATAACGGCGTTTCTGCGGCGACCGTGGGCTATATGCGGCAGATCTGTTCCGTGGCCGACATCATCATGCCCAACTACACGGAGGCAGCCTTTCTGGCGGACATGTATCAGGACCGCGAGCAGGTGAGCCGCCGCGAAGCTACCGAGATCGTGGACGCGCTGCGGGCGCTGGGAGCCAGGTCGGTCATCGTCACCAGCGTGATGATGGACGGTCAAAGCTGCGTGTACGGCTATGACGACGAAAAAAAGGAATATTTTACCCTGCCGTTTGACTGCGTTCCCGTGCAGTTCCCGGGCACCGGCGACATCTTTTCCGCCATGCTGGTGGGCGGTGTTCTCAAGGGCGTCGGCCTGCAGGAGACCACCAGGGTAACGATGGACACGGTCAGAAGCCTGATTCTGCGCAATCAGGAAAACGTGGACAAATACAAGGGCATCCCGATCGAAAAGTATCTGGACGAGATAACGGATTTTAAGAGGTGATAGATATGCAAATTACTGAGAGAGTCAAAAACTGCAACGGCTGCGAGGCCTGTATCGTCGGCTGCAAATATTCCTGCATTAAGATGCAGGAGGACGAGGAGGGCAACCGCCGGCCGGTGATCGATGAGCGCGGCTGCCGCAAGTGCAATGCCTGCGTGCTTTTCTGCCCGCTCTATAACCCGGTGGAGCTGCCGGAGTTTGCGGATTTCTTCGACGCGCCCGAGGACGTGAGAAAGCGCGAAATGGCGCCGATTTACAGGGCGACGATGAGAAAGGTGCGCGAGGGCCAGCATGCCGAATTTGTGGGCACGCTCTGCCAGATCGCAGCGCTCAAGTCGCTGCGCGGAGACAAGTTGGCGCATAATCTGGCGCTCTTTCCGATCTACTGCGACGAGGAGCAGCGCGCCTCAAACCCGGCCTGCCGCGCCTGCCGCTTTTATAAGTAGGGGTGAGTGTGATGAGCGATATACTACAGAGATTAAGGGACGCCGAGCAGCTTTTCGCCGCCTATGAGATCACCGGCCATGAGCTGGCCCGGGTGCGCGCCCTGCGTGAGAAGCTCGAAAACAGTCAGATGACGGTCTCCGTCATCGGCCAGTTTAAGCGCGGCAAGAGTGCGCTGGTCAATCGCATCCTCGACGATAAAATCCTGCCGGTGGGCATCGTGCCGGTGACGGCCGTGGTGACCAGCGTGCAGTACGGAGAAAAGAGCGCCGAGGTGCATTTCGCCAACGGACTCGTGCAGCCGGTCGCCTTCGATGAGATTTCGACCTTTATCAACGAGCAGGAGAACATGGACAACCACCTCAACGTGACCAAAGTCTGCATCCACTGCCCGGCCGGATTTCTGCGCGAGGGCATCACGCTGGTGGACACGCCGGGCGTGGGCTCGCTGCACGAAAAAAATTCTGAGGAGGCTTACGCCTTCGTCAAGGAAAGCGACGCCGTGATTTTCACGCTGTCCGTCGACAGCCCGATCAATCAGATCGAGATCGAGTTTCTCAGAAACGCCAAGGAATATGCGGCCAAGTTTTATTTTGCCGTCAACAAGATAGACGTGATCGACGAAGATGAGCTGGAAGCTTATCTGGCCTATTGCCGCAAATTCATCGCTAAACTGATGGAAGTGCCGGAGGTGCAGATGTTTCCGGTCAGCGCCAAGCAGGGCCTGGGCGTGGAAGAATTGACCGCCGCTGTCAGCCGCGACTGCCGCAGCCAGGGGCAGGCGATCCTGGAAGAATCGTCGGCTCTCAAGCTGCATGACATCGTGCTGAGCGCGCTGGCGCAGATTTCGCTTTACCGCAAGGCGCTGTCGCTGCCGGCGGCCGAGTTTGACAAGCGGTTTGCGCAGATGAAAAAATTCTTCGCTGCCCTGCAGGAGCAGACGGCCGCGATTCCGGCGCCGGAGCGCAAAAACAGGGTGGTCGCCGAGGCGCATCTCAACGACGTGAAGAACAGGCTGACGGCGAAGGTGAGCGAGCTGTTCGGCATCGATTACCATTACGACATCGAGGAGGTCGAGGCCGGGACAGAAGCGCAGGCTGAGGCGGATGACGCTCAGGCTGCCAAGGCGGCGGCCGGCATGCCTAAGTCCGACGACCTTACGCAGCAGGTTATGGCTCTCTGCGAGACGCTTAACGCTACGCTGAACACGATCTTCATGCACCGCGAGGAAAATTCCTACAAGGTGGCCAGAAGGATCAACGACCTCAACCGCCTGGTGAGAAGGCTGGTCAAGATGCGCGACGAAGCGTAGGCGAGGCACCGTTTAAGCGGTGGTCTGCAGCTGACCGCGACTCTGCTCCTCCGCTACTTGCGCAAGTAGCTTTCTCAACCAAAGCAAAAATACAGCCGTCTCAAGATGAATTTTGCAAAATTTTTCTTCTCTTTCAGGCTTAAAAGCATAGTCGTAAGTTGAAAACGCCCTCGCACACGTGTAAAAAGTCCGCATTCTTCGTGCTCTAAGCCTTAATTCCAGCTAAAAACAAAGAAGCTCATGGCCTTTTCAACTTGGCAGAGCTTCATTTTTTATGTAAGAGGTGAAAATTTTTGCAAAATTCATCTTCCAGGGCTGCGACAACCAAAAAAGTGGAGAAAGCAAAAAATGCTGCGTGCCGGACGCCTGCATGCCGAGCGCCTGCATGCCGAACGCCTGCGTGCCGGGCACGCAGGCGCCGTGCGCCACTGATAGCCTCGAGGGTGAGGCTAATGCGTTTTACCGAGCTTGTCCATGTACATCGTCCACTTGACGACCCGGCGCGGATCGGGCTGGAGGATGAAATTGTACATCACGCGCTTGTGATAGAGATCAAAGTGATGACCGACGCTGATGGGCAGCGCCTTGATCGCAGCGGTCTTTTCTGTGAATGCGAGCGGCTGGCCGAAGCACTGGCCGCTGAAACTGATCTTTTCCCGGTCCATGCGGATCACGCCGCTGCCGGCGCGCCAGTCGATATTGCCGTCAGGGTCTGCGGCGGCCACGATCGTTTCGCTTGCGAGCTCCTCGTCCAGGTCAAGCTCGGCTTCCTGCCAGAAATACCAGTCGTTGATATAGCGAAAAGGAAGCCCCTCTCCTTTGAGCTCATAATACTCGGAAAGCTCAGCGGAAAGACCGCAGGCGCGGCAGCAGATATGGCGCGCATCCGTATAAATCTCAAATTCCGCGCCGCAGACAGGGCATTTGTAGAGCACGCCGTCAAGGCCAAGCGCTGGCGAGCTGCATTTGTAGGCGACGTCGCGGAAGAGCCTGTCCTCGTCGTGGAGGATCGCTTTCTCGATGGCCGCTTCGATCTGCGCTGCAGACAGCGCCGCCACCTCATCAGCGTCAAGCAGCTTGGCGGTCGTGATGTGCATGCGTCCGGGGCGCAGGCCGGCTTTGCCCCATTTGGGCAGCGTCTTGTAAGCGCCGTTTTCGGTGACGGTATAGACGTCGACGCCCATCTTTTTGACCAGCTCCGCCGTTCCCTCCGTGACGTTGAGAGAATGGCCCACGCAGGTCAGGCGGCCTTCGGGAAACAGCACCACGATGTTGCCGCTGTCCCTGGCGCGCAGGATGCTGATGATCGTCTTTATGTCGGGACAGAACATTTTCTTGGAGATGACGTGCATCCTGGTCAGGAACCATCTGATCAGCGGGCGGGCCATGAAGTGCTCGCTGACCACGAAGGTCGGCCGGTGCGGAAACAGCGCCAGCGCCACGAGGATGAAGTCGATATTGGAGATGTGCGGGCACAGCACCAGCGCCGGGCCCTTCAGTCCCCGGAGGCCGCTTCTGTCGCAGGTGGTCTTGTATCTGAGGCGAAAAACGGGCCATACTAACAGACACAGGAGCCAGAAGAGCAGCGGCGCAGGTTTTCTGATCGTTTTCTTATCTTTGTTCATACGTCTATTATACACAATAAGCGGCAAAAATCCAAGATAAAAAGCGCCGGCGGCATTGACAGGAGAGCAGAAAGTGATAGAATGATACGGGAAAGGAAGGGACAGTCAAATGAACAGTCAATCAAACGTAAAAAAAGTGATCGGAGTGGTTTCCGGCAAAGGCGGCGTGGGCAAGTCCTCGGTAACCTCCATGCTGGCGGTGGCCGCTCAGAGAAAAGGATATAAGACGGCGATCCTGGACGCCGATATTACCGGCCCGTCGATTCCCAAGGCTTTCGGCCTGGACGACAAGGCGCAGGGCAACGGCGAAGTGATCCTGCCGGTGGTGACAGACACGGGCATCAGAACGATGTCGGTCAATTCGCTGCTGGAAAACGACACCGATCCCGTAGTCTGGAGAGGGCCGATCCTCTCAGGCGTGATTCAGCAGTTCTGGAACGATGTGGTGTGGGGTGACATCGACATCATGTTCGTGGACATGCCGCCGGGAACGGGCGATGTGGCGCTGACCGTGTTCCAGTCACTGCCTCTTGACGGTATCGTCATCGTCACCTCCCCGCAGGAGCTGGTAGCGATGATCGTCGAAAAGGCCATCAAGATGGCGGACATGATGAACATCCCGGTTATCGGCCTGGTCGAGAATATGTCGTATTTCGTCTGCCCGGACTGCGGCGCTCATCATCAGATCTTCGGCGAGAGCCATATCGAGGAGATCGCCGGTCAGCACGGCGTAGACGTCATCGCCAGGCTGCCGCTCGACAAAGAAGTGGCGCGCAGCTTTGACCGCGGCATGGCCGAGTGCCTCGATGTTTCCGCCCTTGCAGACATGGTGGCTGCCTGCCTCAGAGCAGATAATCCGCACAAGCATGACGGCATGCCGAAGCCGGAGGGCTGCGACGGCAACTGCTCAGGCTGCGGCGAGGAGGGCTGTGCCAGCCGCAAATAGCGGCCAGGCCTTGCAAACAGCGGCAAACAAGACGCAAACGGCATGATTATTTCATCAAAAGCACACATTATGTGTGCTTTTTCTGTTAAAATGTTTTCACAAGCACTTGCAAAAGGGGGAAGAGAAATAATATAATGTTTGGGTACGTATTGATCAATAAGCCGGAGCTTAAGATCAGGGAATTTGAGAGATACAGGAGCTACTACTGCGGGCTGTGCCACGCTCTGGGCGAGACCTACGGGCTGTCCGGCAGGCTAACGCTGAACTACGATATGACCTTTCTGGTCATGCTGCTGAGCGACCTCTATGACGAAGAGGACAAGACCACCTTCAGCAGATGCGCACTGCATCCGGCGCACAAGCACTGCAGCCGCCGCAACGAGATCACCGATTACTGCGCCGACATGTGCGTATTGCTGACATACTACAAGTGCTGCGACGACTGGGAGGACGAGAAAAAGCTTTACCGACGTCTGTGGGCCGCGGGTCTGGCCTCAAGGCGCCGCCGCATAGAGCAGAAATATCCGCAGAAGGCGGAATTCATCAAAAGCAAGCTCGCGCAGCTGGCGGAGACAGAAAAAGAAGAAGCCACCCACATCGACAAGACGGCCCGCATCTTCGGCGAGCTGATGGCCGTGATCTTCGCCTACAGGGACGACGAATGGAAAAACGATTTGTATAAAGTCGGCTTTTATCTGGGAAAGTACGTATATCTGCTCGACGCTTACGAGGACATCGAAGAAGATATAAAGCGCGGAGCCTATAATCCTTTCCGCGGGATCTATGCGGAGCCGGATTTTGAAAAGCATGTGCTCGATCTGCTGCTGATGATGATCGGCGAATGTACAGACGCTTTTGAAAGGCTGCCGCTGGTAGAAAATGTGGAAATACTGAGAAATATTTTATATTCCGGCGTCTGGGTCAGATTCGGCCGGACCAGAGCCAAAAATCAGAAAAAGAACCAGTCAGAGGTAGAGGAAAACAAAGAAGAGCATGAATCCTTATGAAGTATTGGGCGTCAGCCGCAACGCCACAGACGATGAGATAAAAAAAGCATATAAAAAGCTGAGCCGCAAATATCATCCGGACGCCAACGTGGGCAATCCGAACCAGAAGGCTTATGAGGAAAAATTCAAGGAAGTCCAGCAGGCATACCAGATCATCATGGATCAACGTCAGGGCAAGGGCCAGCAGGCGCAGTACCAGGATCCGTGGGGCTTCGGCGGTTTCGGCGGTTTTGGCGGTTTCGGCGGCTACGGCTATGGCGGCCAGCAGGCTCAGGGCGCGGCGGAAAGCATGGATGAGCAATACATGCGCTCGGCGCTCAACTATATTCAGAACGGCTATTACCGCGAGGGCCTCAACGTGCTCGAGCAGGTCAAAGAGCGCAAGGGACAGTGGTACTATTACAGCGCGATCGCCAATTACAATATCGGCAACAACGCGGTTGCCCTCGAGCACGCCAAGATCGCCTGCTCCTTTGAACCGAACAACTATTATTATGCGACGCTGCTCAATCAGCTTCAGGGCGGCGAAAGCCGCTACCAGCAGCGGAGCGCCGGCTACGGCGGCAATCCGTCCATGCGGCGCGGCAACAGCTACATGGGTCAGCTGTGCGGCACCTTCCTGTGCGTAAGCCTTTGCTGCGGCAACGGCGCGTACATGGGCGGCCTGCCGATCATCTGCTGCCTGTAATTTGTTGCCTGCAATTTGCTGCCTGCAATTTGCGGGAGGAGGGTGGCGGCGAAGAAGGCCGCGAAGAAGAACGCGAAGAAGGCCATGAAAGGGAGACACTTCGTAGGGAGGTTGTCTCATTTGGACTTTCGTAAAATAACAGCGGTAAAGAGATTTTATATTTCTCTGCCGCCGTCATTTTAATCATCATCTTCGTCGTTAGACCAATCAGATATAATATGTAATTCTCCCGAATCTATATCCATTGCCATATTGTCTGCCATTCGCATCAACAAATCTCCATCAGAATCTATTGCCATATTATCGGAGATTGAATATGCAAAATCGCCGTCACTGTAATCAAAAAAAGTTTGCCCATATAGCACCTCATTTGTATAATTAAAAATCATACTTGTTTATTTTACTCAACTTTTAATTCTTCAAAAAGCATCAACAGATTCACACAAAATTTCATATATGCCGTAATTTTTACAATACATAAAAACTTATCCTCCGTCTCTACTATTGATAATATCCGTTTTGCTGACAGATCTGATGAATTGTTTCGGCAAAAATAGATCTGGATTTTTTGCTATCATCAGCGTTTATATTCTTTCTGTCTATGTAATTCTCTCTGACCTGTTGCCACAATCTGTGCTTTTTAATCCACTCAATTTTGGATGGCAACTCCATATGCCCTTTCTGTTGGTATTCCCACGAATAACTGTTTTGTTTTTTGTTGTAGCGAATATATTGTTGGCGCTTATCGCTGCATTCATATACAATGCAAAAGTCGCAACTATGCAAAATACGAGAGTTCGCTCTATCCTTCACTTTGATCGTGAGAACACGGGTGGAATCTTCTGTGTAATCATATCTGAAAATCGGATATCCATAAGGATTAGTAACCTTATCGAGACCCTTGCGAAGAATGTTTCGTATTTCTTCAGCAGAATAGTCTTCGTGGGGGTCGTTTACTTCAATATTCACATCGAAGTCAAAACCAGTGTTAGAATTTCGGTCACGGGTTATCATATTTCGGCTGCTGCTGCCCACGAAATGATATTGAAAAGTAAAGCTATCTCTAACTTCATTTTGTAATCTGCGTATAATTTCAAGGAGTTCATCTCTGATCGGCTTCCATTCTTTTTTGGGAACATACTCAAAATCGTGCATAAACATAACATCTCCTTTTATCCCAAGCCGCCCAAATAGATTTCACTGAATCTAAATCATATTATTATATACTCATTGCATTTAAATGTCAATGGATTTTAATGAATTTTTACATTTTGAAAACAACAAAAAGAAAGACGATGTACATAAGTGTAGCGAGCATCGGATTGTGCCCCCACAATCTGAAAGAAGTCAAACACAAAGCAGTTGGGGTACCTTCCTTACGGAGTGTGCCCTAATGGGGGGCTACTTCAGCGATTCCCTCTAAACGTGCAGACCACGGATACAAGGGAAGAGAGGACAAAATTTTCTCCTCTCATTGCCTGAGCTCGCTTGCGCAAGGGAATTTTCCTGCGTCCTGGCCGGCAAAACAATCAAAAAAACGGGCTGAAAGAGTTAAATCCCTGCTCAAGCAGGCTCTTTCAGCCCTATTTTATTCTCAAGGCCCTGAAGCAGAAGGCGTTAGAGGGAAAAATTTTGTCCTCTCTTCCCTTAAGACGCCGAGTTTGAGCAAAAATAGGAGAAATTCTTGTCCTGCGCGGTTGTCGCGCCGAGCTGCCCTTACAGCCTGTTTAATTCCTCGCCGGCCAGGAAGGAGCGCAGATTGGCGGCCGAAGTGGAGCAGACGATAGCGCGGGCCTCGCGGGAGGCAAAGGCGATGTGCGGCGTGATCAGCAGATTGGGCACGCCCAGCAGGGGGCTGTCTGCAGCCATCGGCTCGGTTGAGATGACGTCAAGAGCCGCGCCGGCCAGCTTGCCGCTTTTGAGCGCCCAGACCAGATCGGCCTCGTTGATCAGCGAGCCGCGGGCAGTGTTGATCAGCAGGGCGCCGTCCCTGAGGCGGGAGAGAAATTCCCGGTTGACGAAGCCCTCGTTTTCTGCGGTGGCCGGGCAGTGCAGAGAAATCACATCAGAGGCCAGGGCGGCTGCCGGATCGAGGCTGTAGGGGCGCACTTCCATGCCGAAGCCTTCAGCTATCCTGCCCACCATGCGGCCGATATGGCCGTAGCCGATGATGCCGAGGGAGCGGCCGCTGAGCTGGAGGATGGGCGCAAGCGACAGAGAGTAATCGGGGCAGCGGCACCAGGCGCCTTTCTGCACGGCTTCGTTGTGCATGGCCACGTGGTTACACAGCTCCAGCAGGAGAGCAAAGGTGTGCTGGGCGACGCTGGCCGAAGAATAGGCCGGCACGTTGCAGACGGCGATGCCCCGCGCTTTGGCGTAAGCGACGTCAATGTTGTCGTAGCCGGTCGCCAGCACGCCGATGAATTTCAGCTGCGGGCAGCGGTCTATGATTTCCGCGGTCAGGCGGCACTTGTTGGTAAAGACGGCCTGGCAGCCTTCCATCCTGGCGAGGATGTCGCCGGGAGCCGTCCTTTCGTATATTTTCAGCTCTCCCAGCTCAGCCAGCTCGTCCCAGCTCAGGTCGCCGGGGTTGATGACGAACCCGTCCAGGATTGCGATCTTCAAGTTTGTCTGCATAGAACACCACCTCCGTAAATTGATCTTTACATATTATAAAACAGCCTGCCGGCCCGGTCAATTAAATGTACATTAGTCAATGATGTGAGACCAAATTCGTAAAAAAGAAAAAGGTCAAGTGATACCATTAAAACGGTTAACCAAAGTCAGTCACATCGAACATGATTCGGATGCCATTGCTTCCAGTTGAAAGCGTTTTTCTATAGGTGACATCCATCCAAGCACAGCCATCGGGATTCTGTTTGATCGACGCATATATCGGTACATCTGTATCTTTAAGTCGTCAAAGGAATAGAACCTCAGAAAGTTGTAAAACCTCTCCTGATCGTTTCTGTGGCTGCGTTCGACCTTGCCGTTGTGCCACGGAGTTCTTGGGCGTATCAACTTGTGATTGATACGGCTACTTTCGCAAAACTTATCAAAAGGATGTGTGCGTTTGTATTCTTTTGGATAAGTAAATTCGGTACCATTATCCGTCTGGATCGTTTCGGGTTTGTAGCCGAAGTAAGTTATGGCCCGTTTAACAAAGTCAATTGTACTGTAACTGCTTTGTTCTCTGTACGGATAGATAAACCGCTCCCGGGAGGCTTCATCTATCATTGTGTATTGGTAGAATTTATCAGGCATCTGGCCAACGTAACAGGCGCGTGGGACATATTTTACGTCCATTTGCCACTTAATCCCAAGAGAAGAAGGAGTGTTGTACTTTTGAGGCTTTCTCTTCTTCTTGGTAGAAGGAGCTTTGGAAGAAAAGCCAAGGGCATTGTATATTCTGTAAAGAGAGCCCGGATGCCTGCTATACCCCTTTTGAGAACGAAGTTTGCCATACATCTCACAGACAGATATATGAGGATTCCTGCGGTGAAGGTCTTTGATCCATTTAAGCTCGGTCTGAGTATGAGCGTTGGGATGGGGTGTGATTGGTCTGTGAGACTTATCTTTAAGGGAGTCTTTGGTTCCATCGAATCGCTTGTTCCAACGCATCAGTGAAGCTTTGGAAATATGGTATCTGCGGCAGACGAAATTAACGGAGCAGCCGCTGCGGTATAGGTTTACCGCATGGAATCTTGTTTGAAAAGAATGTGGCAAATATCGTTGTGAGTGTGTTATACTGTTCATAGCGATTGAACGTCCTTTCTTTAGATGATTTGTGGTAAAACCATTCTAATGGACTCAATCGCTTTTTTCTAGTACTAAAGTCTCACATCTATTGTAAAGCTACACAGCCTGCCGGCCCGGTCAATTAAATGCTTTGTAATAAAAAAGCGCCTGTGGTATAATATACTATATATGACCGAAGGAGAGGACAGACATCATGACAAAGAGAATAATCGCGGCGTCCGCAAACGCCCATAAGATAAAAGAAATCAAGGCCATCACGAAGAAATTCGGCATGGACGTGGTTTCCAGAGACGAGGCGGGAGTGCCGCCTTTTGAGATCGTCGAGGATGGACAGACCTTTGAAGAAAATTCCTACAAGAAAGCTTTCGCCATCATGCAGGCCAGCGGGGAGACGACAATCGCCGATGATTCGGGACTGATGGTCGACTATCTGGGCGGCGCGCCGGGCGTGTATTCGGCCAGATTTGCCGGCGACCACTGCGATGATGAACGTAACAATCAGAAGCTGCTCGGCATGCTCGAGGGACTTGCCGACAGCGAGCGCACGGCCAAATTCGTCTCGGTGATCACGATGATTTTCCCGGATGGCCAGACGCTGGTCGCCAGAGGAGAATGCCCGGGCCGGATCATTGAAATGCCGACGGGAGAGAACGGCTTCGGCTACGATCCTCTGTTTGTGCCGGACGGCTGCGACAAGACCTTCGCCCAGCTCAGCGAGGAGGAAAAAAACGCCATCAGCCACCGGGCCAGAGCTTTGCAGAAGCTGGAGGAGCTCCTGGCCGAGAGAGAAAGACTTCTGCAGGAAAGGAACAGGCGCCTATGAAGAAAAGAGCGGCCGCGGTTGCCTTGCGCGTAAAAAAAATATTCTTAATGATAATCGCGCAGTTTGAAGACCCGTATTATCAGGGCGTGGCGGCGCAGATCGCTTTTTCTTTGTTTTTATCCATCGTGCCGACGCTGATCCTGGTCTCGCAGCTTTTGGGTCTGTTTTCGCTGTCGCTGGACGAGATCCGCAACTGGATCGGGGCCAACGTTTCAGTCGAGGGCGCAGACCGGCTGCTTTCTTTTTTGCAGGATTCGCCGTCGGGAGCCAACAACATCTTTCTGGCGGTGCTGGCTCTGTACGCCGCCTCAAGGGCGCAGTTTGCCCTCATGCGGGTGGCAAACTACACGTTTTCTGACGGCAGGATCACCGGCATCGGCTTTCTGCGCGACCGTCTGCGGGCGATCATGACCATCCTCGTCACCATCTTTACGGTGGTATTTTCGCTGGTGGTGCTGGCTTACGGCGAGCCGATCCTGCGCCTCGTCTTCGGCGCTGTCGTCGGCGAAGAGGTTTCTGCCGCCGCCTGGATCCTGCTTAGGTGGCCGATCGCGATGGCCATGTATTTTCTCATGATTTCATACAACTACTATATTCTGCCCTCCGTGCGGATGCGCTTTCGCGACATCATCCCCGGCAGCATTTTCGCCGCCATCGGCTTTTTGGTCGTCACCTATGTGTACTCGATTTATATCAGCCTCTCGACCAACTACGATATACTTTACGGCTCCTTCTCGCACATCGTCGTGCTGATGCTGTGGTTCTGGTTCCTGGCCTGGGTGCTGTGCCTGGGCACGATGTTCAACCGGGTATGGTGGGCCACGCGCACAGTGAATCAGATTCCGATTCCAAAAGTCAGAGGACAGAAACGAAAACCGATCAACGTCATCTGAGCAGAGGAAAGCCTCCGCGCGCACAAGTTTGTCGGCAGCTTCATATCGTGTAAATAGCACGTTTGGAGCTGCTATTTTATTGCCAGAGAAAGGAATCATTTGCTATGAAGGCTTTAAATAAACTGCGCACCGGCGAAGAAGGCGTGGTGTGCAACAATGAACTTTGTGCGGAGCGGCTGCGCGACCTCGGCCTGGTCAGGGGCACGCGGGTTAGGTGTCTTATGCGCAGTCCGCTGGGCGATCCGGCGGCGTATCTGATCAGAGGCGCGCTGATCGCCATTAGAGACGAGGACGCCAGCTGGGTGGAGGTGGAAAGCGGTGAGTGAGACGAAAACCCTGCGCGGGCGCACCGCCAGGAAGGAAAACGCCGCCAGCCTCGTGCTGGCCGGCAATCCCAATGTCGGCAAGAGCACGGTTTTCAACTGCCTGACGGGGATGCACCAGCACACCGGCAATTGGGCCGGCAAAACTGTGGCCAGTGCCGAGGGCAGATGGCGGCTCGGTGAGACAGATATTTTGCTGGTGGACGCGCCCGGCTGCTATTCTCTGCGCGCCTCCTCGGCGGAAGAGGAGGTGGCCAGAGACTGCATTCTGGACCCGCGCCATGCCGGCGTGATCGTGGTCTGCGACGCCACCTGTCTGGAGCGCAATCTGATCCTCGCCCTGCAGATCCTCAGCCACCGCGACGACGTTGTCCTCTGCGTCAACCTCATGGATCAGGCCCGGCGCCAGGGGCTCGTGATAGATACAGGACGGCTGTCTGCTCTTTTGGGCGTTAAGGTTATCGCCACGGAAGCCGGCCGGAGGAAGGACTTGCGCCGGCAGCTGGAAGAAGCGGCGGCCGGTCTGCTCGCGCAGCGAGAAAGGCGCATGGTCAGAGCACGGCAGTATGTGCCTGAGCTTTTGCCCGAGGCCGGGGAAACGGCCGCGCGGGCGCAGGAAATCGCGGCGGCCGTCGTGAGAAAAAAGGAGGACGGACGCCGGCGGCGGGAAAGCGCGGCGACGCCGGGGGCGCGCCTTGACCGGCTGCTGACGAGCCCGTATACTGCTTTTCCGCTGATGGCGCTGATGCTGCTCTTCATCTTCTGGCTTACTGTGCAGGGCGCCAATTATCCTTCGGCTCTGCTCAGCGAGCTGCTGTTTTCCTGGGAAGAGCCGCTTCACGACGGCCTGGCGAGCTTGGGGCTTGCTGCCGACCTCTGCGACATGCTGGCTTATGGTATGTACAGAGTGCTGGCCTGGGTCGTGTCGGTGATGCTGCCGCCGATGGCCATTTTCTTTCCGCTTTTTACGCTGCTGGAGGACTGGGGCTTTCTGCCGCGCATCGCTTTTAATCTGGACCGCTGTTTCCGCTGCTGCCACGCCTGCGGCAAGCAGGCGCTGACGATGTGCATGGGTCTTGGCTGCAATGCGGCGGCGGTGGTGTCGAGCCGCATCATCGATTCACGGCGCGAAAGGCTGCTGGCAATCCTCACCAACTCGCTGATGCCCTGCAACGGCAGGTTTCCTCTGCTGATCGCCGTCATCACCATGTTCTTTGCCGGCGGCTCAGGCACAGGCGGCGCGGGAGTCCGGGGCGCGCTGCTTTTGACGGGGCTTGTGATCTTCAGCGTCCTGCTGACGCTGGCGCTGACGAAGCTGCTGGCCGCCACGGTGCTGGCCGGGGAGCGTTCCGCCTTTACGCTGGAGCTGCCGCCTTTTCGCCGGCCGCAGCTGGGCAGGGTGATAGTGCGTTCGGTCTTTGACCGTACTGTCTTTGTGCTGGCCAGAGCGGCGGCGGTAGCCGCGCCGGCCGGACTGGTGATCTATGTGCTGGCGAACGTAGAGGTGGGCGGCGCCAGCCTGATAGAAAGCGCAGCGGCTTTGCTCGACCCGCTGGGCCGGCTACTGGGACTGGATGGCGTGATCCTGACGGCTTTCATCCTCGGTCTGCCGGCCAACGAGATCGTGCTGCCGCTGGCGATGATGATCTACCTGAGCCGCGGAACGCTGGCCGAGGCGACGGACCTGCAGGCTTTCCATGACCTTTTGGTGGCAAACGGCTGGACGGCGCTGACGGCGCTGAACGTGATGATCTTTTCTCTGGCGCACTGGCCCTGCGCGACGACTCTGCTGTCGATCAGAAAGGAAGCCGGCGGCTGGCGCTGGGCGGCCCTGGCTTTCTGCGCTCCGCTGGCGCTGGGGATCGCCTGCTGCTGCCTGACGACAGCTTTCTGCAAATTTTTCTTGTAATTCCAGTGAAAATTTTGTAGAATAAATAACGGTCATAATACAAGAAGGGAAAAGGAACAAAGATTATGAGGATCATGAAGAAGAACCTGATCATTCTCAATCCGTGCTCAGGAAAAAAGAAGGCCAATAAATATCTGACGCAGATCGTCGATGTTTTCACGCATGCCGGCTACATGTCGACGGTGCTGACGACGACGCAGCGTGGCGACGGTATCCTTTACGCCGGAAAATACGGCGGCAAGTATGATCTGATCACCTGCATCGGCGGCGACGGCACTTTTAACGAGGTGGTCGCGGGACTGATGAAGAAGGGACACCACACGCCGCTCGGCTATATTCCGGCCGGAAGCACCAACGACTTTGCTACCAGCCTCAATCTTTCCACCGATATCGTCAAGGCGGCCAAGGATATAGTAAGGGGTGAGAAGATCGCGATCGATATCGGCAGCTTCAACGGGCGGACGTTTTCCTACGTGGCTTCGTTCGGCGCTTTTACGCAGACTTCGTACGCCACGCCGCAGAGCATCAAGAACGCGCTCGGACATCTGGCTTACGTGCTGGATGGCGTTACCAGCCTGGCTTCGATCAAAAAGGAGCATCTGTCTATTGAGGTTGACGGTCAGGTGTACGAAGACGATTATATTTTCGGCGCGATCAGCAACTCCACTTCGCTGGCGGGCATCATTACCCTTAAGCCGGAGTACGTCGATATGAACGACGGCCGTTTTGAGCTGCTGCTGGTCAGGTCGCCGCGCAACATCCTGGAGATCACAGAGATCGCCAACATGCTGATGACGCAGAATTACGATGAGTCGAATGTGCTGACCTTTATAGATGGCACTGAATTTAAGATTCATGCCGACAAGGATATGCCGTGGTCGCTTGACGGCGAGTATCAGGAGGGCAGCGAGGAGATCACAGTGGAGAACCTCCACAGCGCGGTGGAGATCTATATAAATAAGGGAAATTCTCGCGCTTAGCGCTGGCGGCGGAAGTGACTGCCGGCGGGGCGGAAGGAAGGCGTTGGCTTTTTGACTGCCGGACACAAAAACAGACAACAGTTTTTTGCGAAATTGTTGTCCGAAATCATATGGAGCATGTAAAAAGCCAACATAGCTCCCCATAGAGCCGTAAAACGGACGAAAAGGGGAAGAAATGTTGGCTTTTTGCTGCGCGTTAGCCAAAATGGGCAACAGCGGCCGCGCTGCAGCTGCTTTATTTAAACAGCATTACTCTTATGATACGTTCATCGCCCTGGGCCAGGCCGGAAGCAGACTCGGATGAAAGCGCGGCGGCAGAGGAAGCGGCAAGCTCGGCGAGGGCGTAGGCGTAGTCGCCGCGGACGGCTCCCTGCACTGCAGCTGTTTCCACGGAAGCGGCGCTGAGCAGCTCGCCGGCAAAGGCAGCCGGGTCCTGGACGTTTTTCAGCAGCAGTCCGAGGCGGATCTTATCGCCGCGCGGCCCCATGTCAACACGCGGGAAGTTGACGGAATTGATGATGTTGCCGTTTTCCAGATAGTCGCGCGTCTGCTTGACGGCCATGGCGGCGCAGTTTTCCTCCGCCTCTTCAGTCGAAGCGCCCAGATGCGGCAGGAGGATGATGCGGCGGCCACAGGCAGCTTCATCACAGGCAGCCTCATCACCGGCGGCCTCATCACCGGCAGCCCGGCTTCTGGCGGCGGCCAGCGCGTCGTTAGGGAAGTCGCTCACATAGGCGGCCAGCTTGCCGGCGCGCAGAGCCTGCAGCAGGTCGCTGTCGTTTACCAGCTTGTCGCGCGAGAAATTGAGCAGCACGGCGGAAGGCTTCATCAGTGCAAACAGGCTGCTGTTGAACATGCCCCTGGTACTGTCGGTAGCCGGCACGTGGATGGTTACGTAATCGCACTGCGGCAGCAGCTCCTCGACAGAAGAGCAGATGATTGCCTCATCGACGCCGCCGGCATAATACGGATCATAGCCGATTATCTTCATGCCCAGAGCGTGGGCGGAAGCGGCTACCTTGCGGCCGATGGCGCCCAGGCCGATGACGCCCAGCGTTTTGCCGAGGATCTCGCTGCCGGCGAACTGGGACTTGCCTTTTTCTACGGCCGGGCCGACGTTTTCCTTCAGTGAAGCGGCCCAGTCAAGCGCGCCGGGTATGTTTCTGGCGGCGAGCAGCATGCCGGCCAGGACCAGTTCCTTGACGGCGTTGGCATTGGCGCCCGGAGTGTTGAAGACGACGATGCCCTGATCGGCACATTTGTCGAGCGGGATGTTGTTGACGCCGGCGCCGGCGCGGGCGACGGCCTTCAGCTCGCGCGAAAGCTCCATGGAGTGCATGTCCTGGCTGCGTACCAGGATGCCGTCAGCTGCGGCGATTTCATCGGTAACGGTGTATTTTTCGTCCAGCAGGCTAAGACCTGCGGAGGAAATTTTGTTGAGGGTTGCGATCTTGAACATGATTCCTCCTTATTCCTCCTTACAATTTTCTGCTTTTCTAAACAGTATATCACTTTACGCCTGCCAGGTAAAGTGGTACAATGGACATATATTTCGATAAAAGAAGACGGAGGTTCGCTATGTCAGAATATAACAGAGTATATAATTTTTCGGCCGGCCCTTCGGTGCTGCCGCTCCCTGTGCTGGAGAAGGTCAAGGATGATCTGCTGAACTATCAGGGCAGCGGACAGTCCGTCATGGAGATGAGCCATCGTTCCGTTTATTTCAAGAAGATAATCGAGGAGGCCGAGGCTGATCTCAGAGAACTGATGGGGATTCCTGACAATTATCGCGTCCTCTTCGTACAGGGCGGGGGCATCATGCAGTTTTCCATGGTGCCGCTCAATCTTCTGCGCAACAGCAAAAAAGCCGACTATGCCATCACCGGCAGCTGGGCTAAAAAAGCATATAAGGAGGCCGCGAAATACGGCGATATCAAGGTGATAGCCTCTTCGGAGGAGGACAACTTTACCTGGGTGCCGAAGTTTGGCCGCGAGCAGCTCCGCCCGGATGCGGACTATGTGTACATAACCAGCAACAACACGATCTATGGCACAAGATATAATTATGTGCCGGATACGGGCGATATTCCGCTGGTGACGGACATGTCCTCCAGCATTCTTTCCGAGCCGGTCGAGGTGGAAAAATACGGCCTGATCTTCGCAGGCGCGCAGAAAAATATCGGCCCGGCCGGTGTGACTATCGTTATCATCAGGGACGACCTGATTGGCTTTGCGGACGAAAAAACGCCGTCGTATCTTGACTATAAGATTCATGCCGACAACGAGTCCATGTATAATACGCCTCCGTGTTTTGCCGTCTATGTGGCCGGCGAGGTGTTTAAACACCTCAAGGCCACCGGCGGCATCAAGGCCATGCAGGAGAAAAATCTCAGGAAGGCGGCCAAGCTTTATGATTACATAGATGCCAGCAGCCTCTACAAGTGCCCGGTAGCCAAAGAAGACCGCTCGCTGATGAACGTGGTCTTCGTCACCGGCAACGCTGACCTTGACAAGCGCTTCGTCGCCGAGGCCAAGGAAGCCGGCTTCGTCAACCTGGGCGGACACCGCTCGGTGGGCGGCATGAGAGCCAGCATCTACAACGCCATGCCGGAGGAGGGCGTCGACGCGCTGATCGCCTTTATGCAGAAATTTGAAGCTGCCAATAAATAGAAAAAGAAAAACGGCAAAAAGGAGTACTGATATAAAAGGATGAAGTTTTTGATAGTAGTGCCTGACGGATCGGCTGACGATCCGATAGACAGTTTAGGCGGCAGGACGCCACTTGAGGCGGCCTGTCTGCCATGTATAGACGGACTGGCCCAGAGAGGCATCATCGGCACCTGCCGCACGGTGCCGGCGGGCATCAGCCCGGGCAGCGACTCTGCCAATCTTTCGGTCATGGGCTACGACCCCCGCCTTTATCTGACGGGACGCTCGCCGCTGGAGGCGGGCGCGCTGGGGATCGAGATGAAAGACGATGACGAGTCGTTCCGCGTGAACTTTATCACTCTCGAGCCGGCTGCCAGCGGCGTATATGCGGATTTTTCCATCAAGGACCATGCCGCCGGCGATCTGACCACGGAAGAGGCCGGCGAGCTGCTTGAAGTGATCAGCCGGGCCTTTGCGACGGAGAATATCAAATTTTATCTCGGCACGCAGTACCGCGAGTGCATGATAGTCAGCGGCCGTCATGCGGAGTGCGAGATGACGCCGCCGCACGACATTCTCGACAGGAGACTGGGAGATTATCTTCCGCGCGGTCGCGACGGCCGGTTTTTTGCCGCCATGAACGAAAAGAGCTACGAGCTGCTTAAGGACCATCCGCTCAACAAGGCCAGAGAAGCCCGCGGCCTCAATCCGGCCAACGGCATCTGGATCTGGGGTCAGGGTACCAGACCGAAGCTGCCCGATTTCGGGAAGAAATATAACGTGCGCGGCAGCGTGATCTCGGCGGTCGACCTGATCAAGGGCATCGGCATGTTCGCCGGCCTTGAGATCATCGAGGTCGAGGGCGCTACCGGTAGCATACATACGAACTTTGAGGGCAAGGCCGCGGCCGCAATCGCCGCCTATGAGCGCGGGCAGGATTTCGTCTATCTGCACCTGGAGGGCACCGACGAGTGCTCGCATCAGGGCAGCCTGGAGAAGAAGATCCGCTGCGCCGAATACATAGATCAGCGGGCGGTGAAGCCGGTGGTAGAATACCTGCAAAGCTGCGGGGACGATTTTAAGATTCTGGTAGTGCCTGATCACAGAACGCCGCTGGCACTCAGGACGCATACTGCCGACCCGGTACCGTTTGTGATCTATGACAGCCGAAATCCGCTGGCGCCGGACAGCCGCAGACAGTTCAGCGAAAGGGCGGCGGCTGCATCCGGCCTGCACTTTGACGACGGCTACGAAATGACGGATTTCTTTTTTGAGAGAAAAGTATGAAGAAGATAAAAAAGCTTTTGATGCTGCTTTTGTGCGCTGCCGTTCTGTCGGCCGGAGTCTGGCCGCTTGACCTCGCGCCGGCTGCGGCCAGCGCAGAGCTTAAGATCACCGGCAGCGCCGGCATTATTTACTGCAGCGATACAAACGAAGTGATCTGGGAGAAAAATGCCGACAGCAAGTTGGAGCCTGCCAGCATGACCAAGCTGATGACGGCGCTGCTTGTCGCGGAGAACCTTTCGCTCGATCAGGAAGTGACGGTCACCGCCGAGGCGGCTGTCATGCCGGAGACCAAGATATACCTTAAGGAGGGCGAAAAGATCACCGTCGAGAACCTGCTTTACGGGCTGCTGCTCGAATCGGGCAACGACGCGGCCGTGGCGCTGGCTATAGCCGCAGCCGGCTCTGTCGAGGCTTTTGCTGCGATGATGAACGAGCGTGCCGCGGAGCTTGGCTGCACAGCCACGCACTTTGTCAACCCCAACGGCCTCAGAGCAGAAGAGCATTATTCCACGGCCGAAGACATGGTGCTGATCGCCAGGGAAGCGCTTGACAACGAGACGGTCAGAAAGATAGCCGGCACGGCGGAATACACGATTCCGGCCACGAACATGTCCGAAGAGCGTAAGCTTGCGACCACCAACTTTTTCCTCACCGGCATCGACAAGGAGATCTACGGCAAGAAGATCAAGGTGGATAAATACGAAGGCGTGTTTGGCGGCAAGACCGGATACGTGGGCGAAAACAAGGCGTCGATGGTGACGGGCCTGGATGTGGACGGACTGGAGGTTTACTGTCTGGTCATGGGCAGCGAAAGCGCCATAACCCGTTACAGCGATATCAAGGCCATGATGGACTACGGCAAGGCCAACGTCTCCAAATATACCGTCTTTGTTAAAGACGACGCTTTCGGCGAGGTCAAGCTCAGGGGCGGAGCTGACAACAGGGTCACGGCCGTCGCGGCTGACGATGGCTTTATCAATCTGCCGGAGGGCGTTTCCGCCTCGCTGGTGACGACGGAATGTGTCTTTACCGACAATCTGACGGCGCCGGTCGAAAAGGGCCAGCGTATCGGCGTGGTACATATCTACGTAGCCGATGAGCTCAAAAGCACGATCGATCTTCTGGCCGCCGAAAACATAGAAGAGGGCTGGTTTTTGTCGCCTTACGGCATCAGCAATCTGCAGACGGTCATCATCGGCATAGTCCTGGGACTGCTCCTGATCGCCCTTATTGCGATCATGACGCTGCGGATCAGCAACAAGAGAAAACAGGCCCGCATCAGAAAGAGAAAACTGGAGGAGGAAGCCAGAAAGCAGCTGGCCAGGGAAGAAGACCGCAAGAGAAGAGACTGGCGATTTTAAATGTTTGATATTAAGGAAAATCTGAAAAAACTCCCGGACTGTCCGGGAGTTTATATGCACAAGGACAAGCTGGGCCAGGTGATCTATGTCGGCAAGGCTGTTTCGCTGCGCAACCGGGTGCGCCAGTATTTCCAGAATTCCGCCGCCGCCAGCCCAAAAGTGCGCTCGATGGTGGCTGAGATCGCGGAGTTCGAGTATATAACCTGCCAGACCGAGATGGAGGCTCTGATCCTGGAGTGCAACCTGATCAAGAAATACGCCCCCAAGTACAACGTGCTGCTTAGGGACGACAAGACCTATCCGTATATCAAGGTGACGATGAGCGAAGACTTTCCGCGCGTGCTCAAGACCAGGCTGATAAAGAAAGACGGCAGCCGCTATTTCGGACCTTACAGCGACGCCGGCGCCGTCAATGCCATCATCGAGCTTTTAAACAGCATCTATAAGCTCAAGCGCTGCCCGGCCGTAAGGTTTCCGGCCTCGCACCGGCCCTGTCTCAACTATCACATCGGCGCCTGCCGCGGGATCTGTACGGGCGAGGCTGACAGAGAGGAGTACCGCGCCTGCATCGAAGGCGTGCTCGACTTTCTCGGCGGACGGCAAAAGAAGATCATCAGCTATCTGCAAGACGCGATGCAGGAAGCGGCCGCCCGTCTGGATTTTGAAGAGGCGGCCCGCTTCCGCGATTATATCGCCGCTGTGGAAGCTTTGCGGGAGACGCAGCGCGTGACCATGACCAGCGGCAAGGATATGGACGTTCTAATTCCTGTCGGCAGCGGCGAGAATCAGGCGGTGGCGCTGTTTCCCGTGCGCGACGGCAAGCTGAGCGGCAGGGAAACCTTCGCCATGCGAGCGGAGGGCGAGGACGATGCCAAGACCGTGCTGACGCAGTTCATCAAGCAGTATTACAGCCAGTGGTCGGCCATCCCGCCGGAAATCATCGTGCCGTGGCCGCTGGAAGAGAGCGGCCTGATCGAAGAGTACCTTAAGAGTCTGGAGACGGGACGCCGGGTACACATCGTCTGCCCGCAGCGCGGCGCGAAGAGGGCGCTGCTGGAGCTGGCGCAGAAAGATGCCGGCGAGCTGGCCAAGAATCTGCAGGATCGGCTGGACAGCGCCCGCGAAAAGGACGAGCAGCTGATCGCCAGGCTGAGCACGATCCTCGGCATAAAAAAGAAAGTATACCGTATAGAATCCTATGATATATCCAACACTAACGGTGTGGATACGGTGGGCGCGATGGTGGTCTTCAGCAACCTCAAGCCGGTGAAGAAGGATTATCGCCGCTTCCGCATCAAGACCGTAGAAGGGCCCGACGATTACGCCGCCCTGCAGGAAATGCTCTACCGCCGCTTTCGCCGCGCCCAGGCCGGCGATCCGGGTTTTTCCGCTCTGCCGGACCTCATCCTGATGGACGGCGGGCAGGGACAGGTGACGGCGGCTGAGAAGGTGCTTGCCGCCATGAAGCTGTCCATCCCGGTGCTGGGCATGGCCAAGGACGACAGCCACCGCACGCGCGCTCTGGTCAACGGCCGCGGCGACGAGCTGATTCTGACAGAGGATCCGCTGATGTTCAAATACTGCGGGCGCATTCAGGAAGAGGTACACCGCTTTGCCATCGAGTACCACCGCGGCCTGAGGAACAAGCATGTGATCGGCTCGGCCCTGGACGGCATCAGGGGCATCGGCCCGGTCAAGCGCAACGCGCTGCTGGCGCATTTTGCTTCCCTTGACGAGATAAAAAAAGCCTCGCGCCAGGAGCTGATGGCGGTCAAGGGCATCAGCGCGGCTGATGCTGAGGCCATTTTGGAATATTTTAGTTGATAAATGCTGCGGTGATGTGGTATATTAAAAGCGTATCAAAGGCCGCTACCTTAGCGTGCGGCGGCCGGTTTTAGCAAATAAACTGATGGAGGAATAAAAATGGCACAGGACAAAGTAACTCCGGAGATCGAAGAGGCTGAGTTCATCACTCTGGAATTTGATGACGGCGTAGAGGTAGAATGCGAGATCATGGGCGTATTCGATTTCGAGGGGAAGGAATATATAGCCCTGATTCCAAATGACGATACCGACGACGTCTATATCTACGGCTACAAGGAGATCGGCGAGGACGAATTCGAGCTTGTCGACATCGAGGACGACGCGGAATTCGAGAAGGTCGTTGCAGAATTCGACAAGATCATGAGCGAAGAGTAGAACGACTTTTGACGAGCCCCTTGCGAGGGGCTTTTTTTACGGAAAGAGGTGAGCGCCTTGGAAAAATACGATATTATCATCGCCGGAGCCGGCGCCAGCGGCGTGTTCATGGCCTACGAGCTGACGAAGCTGGCCTGTCCGGCCAGGACGCTGCTGGTCGACAAGGGCGCGCCGCTGGAAAAGAGGCTCTGCCCGATCAAGCAGGGTCTGACGCCGACCTGCGTCAAATGCAAGCCCTGCCACATCATGAACGGCTATGGCGGAGCAGGAACGCTTTCCGACGGCAAATACAACATCACCACCCAGTTCGGCGGCGAGCTGCACAAGTATGTCGGTCACGACAAGGCCATGGAGCTGATGGAATATGTGGACGGAGTGCTGTGCAGCATGGGCGGCAGCGACGCCAGGCTCTATCACACCAGCAGCGAGCTCAAGACCAGGGCGCTGCAGTTTGACCTGCACCTGCTGGAGGCCAGAGTGCGCCATCTGGGTACGGACCGCAACGTGAAGATTCTCGGCCGCATCTACGATTACATCTCCGCTCATATAAATACGAGATTCTATACGGAGCTGGAAAAGGTAGAAAAGCTGCCCGGCGGCGGCTTTAAGGTCACCACAGACAAGGGCGAGGAGCTGGCCTGCCGCTATCTGGTGCTGGCGGCGGGACGCTCGGGCTCGCGCTGGATCAGCTCTGTCTGCGACAGCCTCGGCATCCGCCAGCAGAAGAACAGAGTCGACATCGGCGTGCGGGTCGAGCTGCCGGCGGAAATATTCAGGCACATCACTGACGACGTCTACGAGAGCAAGTTCGTATACCAGACCGACAAGTACAACGATCTGGTGCGCACCTTCTGCATGAATCCTTACGGCGAGGTGGTTTCCGAAAACACCAACGGCATCGTCACCGTCAACGGCCACAGCTATGCGGATCCTGCCCTGCGCACGGAAAACACGAATTTTGCCCTGCTGGTTGCAAACACCTTTACCGAACCGTTTGAGGACAGCAACGAGTACGGCGAGTCGATCGCCAGACTTTCCAACATGCTGGGCGGCGGCGTGCTGCTGCAGCGCTTCGGCGATCTCGTCAAGGGACGGCGCTCGAGCGATCGCAGGATGGAAAAATGCTTTACCCGGCCGACGCTGAAGGCTACCGCCGGCGATCTCAGCCTGGTGATCCCCAAAAGGCAGCTTGACGATATAATCGAAATGATATATGCTCTTGACAAGATCGCGCCCGGCACGGCCAACGAGGATACGCTGCTGTACGGCGTGGAGGTCAAGTTCTACAACATGAAGGTCGAGGTAGACGGCGACCTGCAGACCAAAGTCGCAGGGCTCTATGCGCTCGGAGACGGCTCCGGCGTGACACATTCGCTTTCGCAGGCTTCGGCCAGCGGAGTATATGCGGCCCGCATACTGGCCGAAAAATTCGGGAGGAGCTAAAAGTGAGCGAGAACTTTAAATTTTTTCAGCACCGGCAGTGTGAATTTTTCCCCTGCCACAACAAGGCGAACGAGCAGACCTTCAACTGCCTGTTCTGCTACTGCCCGCTCTACGCCCTGGGCGCAGACTGCGGCGGTAATTTTCAGTATCTTGAGGGCGGCATCAAGGACTGCACGAACTGCCTGCTCCCGCACAGTCCGGGAGGCTATGACTATATAATCGGCAAATACGGGCAGATCATGGAGCTGGCCAAGAAAAAAGAAGCAAAATAGCGGTGCTCGAAACGAAGCTTCTTTCATATCCTGATAGGTAGGAGATAAGAAAGGAGAATCGCGATGCTTTTGATAATAGTCGGTACGGGCGCCATGGGCGGCATCATCAGAGAATGTGCTTTGGAGGAGGGCGGCTTTGACGAGATCTGCATGGTCGAGCCCCTGCAGAAGAACTGGCCGGACAGAAGGGCCGACCTGATCATCGATTTCAGCCATCCCAAGGCCATGCAGGGCATATACGAATATGTCCGCGCTCAGGGCGGCAACATTCCGGTCGTGATCGGCACCACGGGGCAGGGGCCCGAGGACGAGGCGCTGATCAGGATGCTGGAAAAGATCTGTCCCGTCTGCCGCCGTGCCAACTTTTCCCGCGGCATAGAAGTGATGAAGAAGCTGGCTGCGGAAGGACGCGCGCTGCTTAAGGACGCAGACGCGGCGGTAACGGAGATCCATCACACGAAGAAAAAAGACAGTCCCAGCGGTACGGCCCGGGACCTCTGTCATGCGCTGGGCCTTGATCCTGAGCAGGCGCCGGCGCTGAGGCTTGGAACCGTCTGTGGACAGCACAAGGTGTATCTGGCCCTTGAGGATGAAGTGCTGGAGATAAGCCACACCGCTTATTCCAAGAAAATCTTCGCCCGCGGCGCGCTCAGAGCCGGCAGGAAGCTGCTGGCAGCAAACACAGGAGAAAAAAATGGAAGTAGAATTGAAGTATCTGATCGAGGATAAGCTGGCGCAGGAGAGAATCTTGCAGGATCAGTACCTGCAGGAGACGATGCAGCCGGGCTCCTATGAGGAGATCCACATGCAGGCGACGTATTTCGATACGGCCAAGCTCGACCTTTGCGCGCATAAGATGGCACTGCGCGTGCGCTTTGAAAACGGCGAGCCGGTAGCGACGCTCAAATGGGGCGGAAGCAGCGAAAACGGCCTGCACGTAAGGGGAGAGCTCAACATGCATGTGAGCGAAGAATTTGCCCACAAGCCGGATATAGAGGTGTTTGCGGGCAGCGATATTTACGAGGAAATCGCGGCGGCCGCCGGCGGCAAAGAGCTTCTGCCGCTGATGGAAGTAGAATTTCTGCGCCGGCAGCTGATGGTCGATACCGGCCGCTCGATCGACGTGGTCTCGCTCGACCTGGGGCAGGTAAAAACTCCGCAGGGCAGCAGCGATATTGCCGAGCTTGAAATCGAGCTTTACTCCGGCGAGCGCGAGGATATGCTGGCGCTCGGCAGCCGTCTGGCGGCCAAATACAACCTGAAAATATGCGATATCAGCAAATTTCAACGCGGTTTGGCGCTGCTCGCTGTGTAAAAGATGATTTTTTGGTGTATATATCATGATATAAGCGAAATTAAGGCTGTAAAAACGTGTTTTTCAGCCTTTTCTATTTACTTTACCAAAGCTTTGCGGTATAATATAATGCAATTGTCCGTTGTTTGACGGATGTTGAAGAGGAAAATCAAAACGTCCGTCGGCTGACGGCATCGAGGAGGAAGCAATTAGAATGAAAGCAACATTTATTTCAAGAGAGAAGAACGACGTTAAATTTACGATCGAGTTTTCCGCTGAGGAATTTGAAAACGCGCAAATCAAGGCTTATCAGCAGAACAAGGATAAGTTTCAGATAGACGGCTTCAGAAAAGGTAAGGCCCCTAGAAGCATCATCGAAAAGCGCTACGGCGAAGGCATTTTCTTCGAGGATGCTATCGACGAGCTTTTCCGCGAGAATTATGCCAAGGCTCTCGACGAGCTCGAGCTTGAAGTCATCGACAGCCCGGCCGCCGAGTTCAGCAAGATCGCCAAGGGCGAGGGCTTTACGGCTACCATCACCGTCCCTTGCATGCCGATCGTTGAAGTAAAGGATTACAAGGGCGTGGAGATCGAGAAGATCGCGCAGGAGGTCAAGGACGAGGACGTCGATAAGGAGATCGAGGCTCTGCAGAAGAGAAACGCCAGAATCGTCAGCGTGGAGAGAGAGGCCAAAGACGGCGACACAGTAGTGCTTGATTACGCCGGCTTTGTCGGCGACGACCAGTTTGCCGGCGGTACGGCGGAGAATCAGGAGCTGAAGCTGGGCTCCGGCATGTTCATCCCGGGCTTTGAAGAACAGCTGGTGGGAACCAAGGCCGGAGAAAAGAAAGACGTCAAGGTCACCTTCCCGGAGGAATACCACGCCGAAGATCTGGCCGGCAAGGAAGCGGTTTTCCACTGCACCGTGCATGAGGTCAAGGAGGAACAGCTGCCGGAGATCGACGATGAATTCGTCAAAGACGTCAGCGAATACGACACCCTGGAGGAATTAAAAAAGGCAACCAGGGAAAGACTAGAAAAGTATGCGCAGGCCAGCGCCGAGAACAGGATGCAGGACGCAGCCCTGGTCAAGGTGGTAGAGGCTAACGAGGTAGATGTGCCGGCCGTGATGGTGGAAGACGAGATCGACAGGATGGCCCGCGAGCTCGACCAGCAGCTGCGTTATCAGGGACTCAACCTCGACCAGTACATGGAATTCACCGGCAAGGAAGCGGCCGCTTTCAGAGACGAGCTCAGACCTGACGCCGAGAGACAGGTAAAGACCAGGCTGCTGCTCAACGGCATCGCCGAGGCCGAAAAGCTGGAAACGACGGAGGAAGAGCTCGAAGAAGAATTAAAGAGCCTGGCCGACGCTTACCAGATGACGTCCGACAAGGTGAGAGAGATGCTGGGCGAAGACAGCCTCAGCTATCTGAAGAAGGATCTGCGCATCAGGAAGGCGATCAAGTTCATCTACGAGAACGCAGTGATAAAATAACAGGCAGGCAGGGGCCGCGCCGCCCGCGGGCGGCGCGGCTGCAGCCGGTCTTCAGCCGCTTGGCGGCGCATATAGAAGGGGGTATAAAAATGGCTTTGGTACCATATGTAATTGAACAGACCAGCAGAGGAGAAAGATCGTATGATATCTATTCCCGCCTGCTCAAGGACAGGATCATTTTCCTCGGCGAGGAGATCGACGATCATGTTGCCAGCCTGGTGGTGGCGCAGCTCCTGTTTTTGGAAGCCGAGGATCCGGAGAAGGACATCTGCATCTACATCAACAGCCCGGGCGGCTCGGTGACGGCAGGACTGGCCATCTACGACACCATGCAGTACATCAAGCCGGACGTGTCGACGATCTGCGTCGGCCTGGCGGCCAGCATGGGCGCCTTTCTGCTCTCCTCCGGCGCCAAGGGCAAGCGCATGGCGCTGCCGAACGCAGAGATCATGATCCATCAGCCGCTGGGCGGAGTAAGGGGACAGGCGGAGGACATCAAGATCCATGCCGACTGGATACTCAAGACCAGAGAAAAGCTCAACAGGATTCTGGCCAGCAACAGCGGTCAGGATCTGGAGCGCGTGGAGAGAGACACGGACAGGGACAATTTCATGAGCGCCGACGAGGCTGCGGCCTACGGACTCATCG
The DNA here is from genome assembly GCA_944382925.1 of uncultured Clostridia bacterium. GTDB lineage: Bacteria > Bacillota > Clostridia > Peptostreptococcales > Anaerovoracaceae > Fimisoma. The sequence continues at coordinate 35,493 of CALWNX010000023.1, forward strand.
ACAAGGTGATCAAATCCAGATAGCCTTGCGCGGATAACTTCAGCGAGACAGCTTTAACAGCTTTATAAGGGGGAAAATCAGGACTATGAGCAAGTACGACGAGAACAAACAGCTCAAATGCTCCTTCTGCGGCAAGCCGCAGAGCCAGGTGGCCAGACTGGTGGCCGGGCCGGGAGTTTATATATGCGACGAGTGCATCCATATCTGCATGGACATACTCAACGACGGCATGGACGAGGAAAGACCGCAGGGAGGCGGCGGAAGCTTCAGGCTGCCGAAGCCGCAGGAGATCGTCCAGACTCTTTCGCAGTACGTGATCGAGCAGGACAGAGCGAAAAAAGCGCTGGCGGTCGCCGTCTACAACCATTACAAGAGAATAAACAACAAAAACGATAAAAATAAAAACGGGCGCGCGGATAAGGAGCAGGACGATGTGGAGCTGCAGAAGAGCAACATCGTCATGATCGGTCCGACAGGCTCTGGCAAGACGCTGCTGGCGCAGACGCTGGCCAAGATACTCGACGTGCCGTTTGCCATCGCCGACGCCACGGCACTGACGGAGGCCGGCTATGTGGGCGAGGACGTGGAAAACATCCTCCTCAAGCTGCTGCAGGCCGCCGATTACGATGTAGAAAAAGCCCAGAAGGGCATCATATACGTGGACGAGATCGACAAGATCTCGCGCCGTTCGGAAAATCCTTCGATCACCAGAGACGTCAGCGGCGAGGGCGTACAGCAGGCGCTTTTGAAGATCCTCGAGGGTACGGTGGCCAACGTGCCGCCGCAGGGCGGACGCAAGCATCCGCATCAGGACTTCATCCAGTTCGATACTACCGACGTGCTCTTCATCTGCGGAGGCGCGTTCGACGGGCTGGATAAGATCATCAAGCGGCGCATGGGCGACAAGGTCATCGGCTTCAACTCCGAGCTCAATCTGGAAAAAGCCAGCGAGGATGAGCTGCTGGCCAAGGTACAGCCTGAGGATCTGCTCAAGTTCGGCCTCATCCCTGAGTTCATCGGCCGTCTGCCGGTCGTGGTGACGCTGGATGAGCTTTCCGAAGACGCTCTTGTCAGGATCATCAAGGAACCAAAGAACGCTCTGCTCAAGCAGTACAAGAAGCTTCTGGAGATGGACGGCGTCGAGCTTACGATGGACGACGAGGCCATCAGAGCCATCGCCAGACAGGCCATCGAGAGAAAGACCGGCGCCAGAGGATTGCGCAGCATCATGGAGGGCATCATGACGGACATCATGTACGAGATCCCTTCGCGTCAGGACGCCAGAAAGTGCATCGTTTCCCGCGATACCGTGGAGAAAAAGCAGCGGCCTGTGCTGGTGCTGGCGGACGGAAAACTTTTGCAGCAGCGTGAAGCAAACGCGTCATAACAAGGCGGCCAAGGTCGCCTTGTTTTCTCAAATACAGCATAAAATCGAAAGGAGGAAGCATTTATGGCGGAAGAGAGAGAAGTTTACACTGCCGACGAAGAAGAAAATCTGGTGCTGCCCTGCATCCCGCTGCGGGGGCTTTTGGTCTATCCTAAGACCGTCAGCCATTTCGACGTGGGCCGGGAGAAGTCTGTCAAGGCTCTGGAGGCAGCGATGAAGAAAGACAAGCTTTTGTTTGTCTCCGCCCAGAAAGATGAAAATATCCTCATTCCTACGCAGGATGATTACTATAAAATCGGTACGATCGTCAAGATCAAGCAGATGCTCAAGATTCAGGGGGATTCGGTGCGCGTGCTGGTAGAAGGCCTGCACCGGGGAATCATCCGCGCCGTCGTGCAGGAGGAGCCCTTTATAAGAGCAGCGGTGGAGGAGGTGCCGTTCATGCATGCTCCGGCTGACGATCTGGAGCTGGAAGCCATGAAGCGCGTGGTGCTCAACTCGTTTGATGAGTATCTGGAGCTCAACCCGCGCGCCCGCAGCGATACCTACGATATGGCGATCGCCTTTCGCGATGCGGAGATCTTCGCCGACACCGTAGCGGTGCAGCTCGATCTGCCCCTCGACGAAAAACAGGAGATCCTCGAGACCTTCGACGTCAAGCAGCGCCTGATGCTGATCAATGCGCTGCTGTTCAAGGAAAATCAGATCCTGCGCATGGAGCACGAGCTCAACGAAAAAGTGCAGGAAAACGTCAAGCAGAACCAGAAGGAATACTATCTGCGCGAGCAGCTCAAGGCCATTCAGTCGGAGCTGGGCGCCGATGAGGACGCGGCCGACGAGGCCCGCAGATGGCTGGATCAGCTGGAAGAGCTGGCGCTGGACGAAAAGATCACGGCCAAGGTGAAGAAGGAGATCAGCAAGTTTCAGCGCATGGCGCCCAACTCGGCTGAGAGCGGCGTGATCAGAAATTATGTGGACACGATTCTCGGCCTGCCGTGGAACAAAGCTTCCAAGACCAATTCCGACATCAGAAGGGCCGAAAAGATTCTCAACGAGGATCACTACGGCCTCACCAAGGTCAAGGAGAGGATCCTCGAATATCTGGCCGTCATCCACCTCTCGAAATCGATCAAGGGCCCGATCATCTGTCTGGAGGGACCGCCGGGCGTGGGAAAGACCTCGACCGCCCGCTCGATTGCCAGAGCGACCGGCCGGGAGTTCGTGCGCATGTCGCTGGGCGGCGTCAGGGACGAGGCCGAGATCCGCGGCCATCGGCGCACGTATATCGGCGCTATCCCGGGCCGGGTGATCAACGCCATCAAGGACGCCGGCACCAATAACCCTGTCTTCCTCTTCGATGAGGTCGACAAGATCGGCGCCGATTTCAAGGGCGATCCGGCTTCGGCGCTGCTGGAGGTGCTGGATCCGGAGCAGAACAGAGAATTCACCGATCATTTTCTGGAAATACCGTTTGACCTTTCGCGCGTGATGTTCATCACCACCGCCAACACCACCGATACCATTCCGCGTCCGCTGCTGGACAGGATGGAGGTGATCGAGGTCTCCGGCTACACGGAAGAAGAAAAAGTCAAGATCGCGCAGCGCTATCTGATCCCCAAGCAGCTCAAGGCTCACGGCCTGAAGAAAAAGAACATGGAAATCAGCGAGCGGGCGATCCGCGATCTGATCAACTACTATACGCGCGAATCCGGCGTGCGCAATCTCGAGCGCGAGATCGGCAGCCTCTGCCGCAAGGTGGCGCGCAACATCGTCGGTAAGAAAGGCAACTCTTTCCGCATCACTCCGGCAGCGCTGGAAAAATATCTGGGCAAGCACCGTTTCCGCTACGACGTGATCAATGCCGAAAGCGAGGTCGGTGTGACCACCGGCATGGCCTGGACGCAGGTGGGCGGCGATACGCTCTTCATCGAGACGGCTCTGGTGCCGGGCACGGGCGCCGTGCAGCTCACGGGCCAGCTGGGCGACGTGATGCAGGAGTCGGCCAAGACGGCGATCACGTATATCCGCTCGATTGCCGCTCAGTACGGCATCGAGGAGGATTTCTACAAGAAATACGATCTGCATGTGCATGTGCCGGAGGGCGCGGTGCCAAAAGACGGCCCTTCTGCCGGCGTGACGATCTTCACTTCCGTGATGTCGGCGCTGACCGGGCGGCCGGTGCGCAAGGACGTGGCCATGACGGGCGAGATCACGCTGCGCGGCAAGGTTCTGCCGGTAGGCGGCATCAAGGAGAAGGTGCTGGCTGCGCACAGAGCGGGCATCAGGACCATCCTCCTGCCGGAAGACAACAAAGCCGACATCGACGATATTCCGCCGGCAGTGCGCCGCCAGCTCAACTTCGTGCTGCTTGCCAAGGCCGCGGAAGCTCTCGCATATGCGCTGGAAGAAAGCAAAGAAGAAAGCAAAAAGGTGTAGTATGATAATAACGAAGGCTGAGCTTGAGGCGGTAGCCGTCAAAGCTTCGCAGTATCCCGCGGACATCCTGCCGGAGATCGCCTTTGCCGGCCGTTCCAATGTAGGAAAGTCCTCGCTTTTAAATCTTCTGACCGGCCGCAAAAGCCTGGCGCGGGTCTCGCAGAGCCCCGGCAAGACCAGGACCATCAATTTTTACCGGGCCAACGACGCTTTCCGCATCGTCGACCTGCCGGGCTACGGCTACGCGAAGGTTTCCCGCACCGCCACCAGGGAGTGGGGCCCGATGATGGAAGAATATTTTTCTTCCCGCCGCGGACTGAAGAAGGTCGTGCAGCTGGTGGACATCCGCCATTCGCCTTCGGCGCAGGATGTGCAGATGTACGAATATCTGCGTCACTACGGACTCGACGGTATCGTGGTGGCCACCAAGGCCGACAAGGTCTCGCGCAATGAGGCGCAGAAGTGCCTGGCCGTCATCAGGCGCACGCTTTCTCTGGGACCCGCGGATCTGGTGATCCCGGTTTCGGCCCTGAAAAGGAGCGGGCAGGAGGAGCTGCTCCGGGTGATGGAGGAGCTGCTGGAGGATTAGGACAGATGCAGTTTATCAGTTTCAGAGTGCTTATCAGCCGCATCAAGGCCATCAAGAGCATGATGCGCGACAAGACCGTACCAAGGCGCAAGAAGGCGCTGGTGGTGCTGGGCATAATCTACCTGCTGCTGCCGGTCGATCTGATTCCGCCGGTGCTGTTTCCCTTCGGCTTTCTGGACGACCTCGTGCTGTGGCTGTGGATAATCTGGAATCTCAAGGACACGCTCGACCTGTACTGGGACGGCGAGAAGCCGCAGGATTTTTCCAAGGCCTTTGCGGAAGAGGATATAGTAGAAGGCGTAGAATTTACCGTAGACCAGGAGGATGAAAAACATGGACGTTGAAAAGCGGCAAAAAAAGGTCCTGCTGACCGGCGAGCAGATCGCAAGGCGGGCTGCTGAGCTGGGAGCGCAGATTTCCGAGGATTTTAAGGGCGAGACGGTCTGCCTGGTGGGGACGCTGAGGGGCGCCGTGATGTGGATGGCTGAGCTGATGAAAAACATCACCTGCGATACAGTGATCGACTTTGTGATGGCTTCCAGCTACGGCTCCGGCACGGAGAGCTCCGGCAATGTCAAGATCAAAAAAGATCTCGACACCGACATCGCCGGCAAAAACGTGATCATCATCGAAGACATCATCGATACCGGCAACACGCTGGCCGCGCTGCGCGACCTCTTTGCCAGCAGAAGGCCCAGGAGCCTTAAGATCTGTACACTGCTGGACAAGCCTTCGCGCCGCACCGCTGCTGTCAAGGCCGATTACGTCGGCTTTGAGATCGAAAATCTCTTCGTGATCGGTTACGGTCTCGATTACGATCAAAAATACAGAAATTTACCTTATGTAAGTTATCTTGAAGATTGATGCGGGTAAGAGTATAATATAGGTGTTAAATCTAAAAAATTACAAAGGAGATACATAAAATGGGTTACGAAGTAAAGATCGGCATTTCCAACAAGCACGTTCATCTCAGCGAGGAGCACATTGAGCTTCTGTTCGGCAAGGGCCATCAGCTGACCCCGACCAAGCCGCTGGTACAGCCGGGACAGTTCGCCTGCGAGGAGAAGGTCGATGTCGTTGGACCTAAGAGCACCCTTAAGGGCATCAGAATCCTGGGACCGGCCAGAGGCGAGACGCAGGTAGAGCTGGCCATGACCGACGCCAGAAGCATCGGCATCAAGGCTCCACTGACTGACTCGGGTCATCTCGACGGCACTCCGGGCTGCAAGCTGATCGGACCGTGCGGCGAGCTGGAAATCGACCACGGCGTGATGATTGCCAGAAGACATGTGCATCTCAACGACGAGCAGGCTGCCGAGGCCGGCGTCAAGGACGGCGATATTGTCAGCATCAAGATCGAAGGACCGAGAGGCCTGACCTTTGACAACGTGCTGGTAAGGGCCGGCGTTAAGCACGAGAGAGAAGTGCATCTGGACACCGACGAGGGTAACGCGGCCGGCTGCGGCCCTGACACCGTCTGCACGATCATCAAATAATAGTCAGAGCACAAGGAAACAGAGGATAGTTTTTTCCTCTGTTCCTTTTTTTTTGCATGCATTTTCCTTTAACCCTGTAACCATGACAGGACAGACTTTTTTTCTCAAGCCCGCTAGCAGAGGCAGCTCTGAGAACAAAAAAGCCTGCCTAAACCCTGGCAGGCTGGGCAGTCGCGCAATAAAACTCTGATTTCAGGCAGGCAGATGAGAAAAACAGATATATTTTTTTCTTCCTTGCTTATTTAAATTGTGTCCTGCGTCATTTTGCGGCTGCCGCGTCTCAGGCGAGCCCGTAGGAGCCGGTCAGCGGGTCGCAGAACCAGGGCAGGTGAGGCGGCAGATAGGTGAAGACGATGAGCAGCAGGGCGAGCATAAACAGCACAGCGCCGCCGATCAGATCAAAGCCCTTGATGCGCGCCGGATGCGACCTGATCAGGCGGTAGGCGGCATAGTATGCCAGCGCCAATGCCAGAACGAAGATGGCGATGTCGACGGGCATCAGATGACGGCCGAGGATGCCGCTGTAAGTATAATACGAGACCGTGACGAAGGAAAGCGCCAGCGCGGCTGCCAGAGCGTAGACCCAGAGCAGATTGGGAATGGACGCTCTTTTCCTGTGCGTGTAGATCAGCTGCAGAGCCAGAAAAAGCAGCAGGGGGAAGAAGACCAGCTTCAGGTGCTCGAAGGGACTTTCGTTGACGGGCGCAAAGGCCGCAGCGATACGGCTTTGGGTCCAGTCGTAGAGAAAGTGGAGCGGAAACCCAAGCACGCAGGAAAAAACAAAGCCGGCTGTCATTTGCGTGCTCAGCGAAAAAACCTTTGTTCTTTGGATATACATATTGCAGACCTCAGCTTTCATATCTATCATATGCTGTCACAGCTATCAGCAGTTGTATTTTGCACACAAATAGTGTATCATATACTATGAAAAGGTATTTTCAGGAGGAAGAGCAGTGAGAAAATTCAATTATGTTTGCTCATTTCTGGTGGTTATAACGCTCTCAATCTTTATAATCACCTTTGGACAAAACATAGCGGCACGCACCTCGGGGACCTATCTTTATTATTTCAACGACACAAGAGTAGTAGAAAGCCTTTACACTTCACATACCAGTTCACAGATGGCAGACGACATCGCTGGATTTTTCAATTCATGGCGGCCGGAGGAGTTTCAGGTATACGAAAATACGGGCTATGACCTGCAGGGAATATTCAGCGCCGGGGACAGCGACAACATGCTGGCGGCCAAGCGGGCTTTGGATTTCAGCCTGATAGTTTGTATTGTCTGTCTGATCATAACTGCCGCGATATACGTGTATTTTCTCAAAAATGACTTTAAGCTCGCTTTACGCAAGCGTATCAAGCTCTGCTGGCTGCTTACGGCCGCCATGCTGATTGTCGAAGGCTTCCTGCTTTTGAGCGAGCAGGGACGGCAGTGGCTGGCTTCGTTTGCCGGCCTTGAGGCGCTGAGCGAGAATTCTGCCCTCAAAGTCATTTTGGGCGGAGACTTTATCGGCATGATGGCTTTCTTCGTCATCGCCTATACGCTGGTGGCGGTGCTGGCCATCTCCTATCTGACATTCGTCCTCACCAAGCCGCCGCGCCTGTTTTATTAGCGCAGGCAGAAGAGCGGCGCGCAGGAAGCAAGGAGCAAAAGGACGAAGAGAAAAAGGAGGCAAAGATGATTTTAGTACATTTGGCGGAAGGCTTTGAAGAGGTGGAAGCGGTCACGGTCTTAGATATCCTCAGAAGGGCGGGACTGGACGCGCGCTTCGTTGCGCTTGCCGGCGAAGGAAACGGCAAACGAGTGAGGGGAGCGCATGGGATCACTCTCGAAGCCGATTTTTTGTTTGCCGAAGCAGACTACCAAGACTGTGAGATGATCGTGCTGCCGGGCGGAATGCCGGGCGCTATCAACCTCAGAGATCATCAGGGGCTGAGCGAAAAGATCAGAGACTTCGCATCCGCCGGAAAGCCGCTGGCCGCCATCTGCGCCGCGCCGCTGGTTTTCGGCTCGCTGGGCATTCTCGCCGGGAGAAAGGCGACCATCTATCCGGGCATGGAAAAAGAGCTCAAAGGAGCGGAAGCGCTTGATTTTCCGGTGGTGCGCGACGAAAACAT
>CALWNX010000024.1 GCA_944382925.1 uncultured Clostridia bacterium
GCAGACCGCCTTGCCGGCGATGATATGCTCAAGCGGCCCGCCCTGTGCATAAGGAAATACCGCGCTGTCCACCTTTTTAGCCAGCTCCGGGCGGCAGAAGATCAGCCCGCCGCGCGGGCCTCTGAGCGTCTTGTGCGTAGTGGTGGTGATGATATCGGCATGTCCGAACGGCGACGGATGCACGCCCCCAGCCACCAGTCCGGCGATGTGCGCCATGTCCACCATGAAATAGGCTCCTACCTCGCGCGCAATTTCGGCAAAAGCGGCAAAGTCGATGATGCGCGAATAGGCCGAAGCGCCGGCGAGGATGACCGCCGGCTTGTACGTCAGCGCTTTCTGCCGCACATCCTCCATATCGATAAAGCCTCTTTCGTCGACATCATAGAAAACCATATTGTACAGCTGGCCGCTGAAATTGACGGAAGAGCCGTGCGTCAGATGACCGCCGTTGTCGAGCGACATCGAGAGCACCGTATCTCCCGGCTTGATGATGGCCTTGTAAGCGGCAAAATTGGCCTGCGAACCGCTGTGCGGCTGCACGTTGACGTGATAGTCGGTCGCAAACACCTTTCTCCACATATCGCAGGCATATTCTTCGAGCTCATCGACGAACTCCGTCCCGCCGTAATAGCGGCCCGTGTTGCCGGAGGTCCTCCTGTACGGATAGCCTTCGGCGTATTTCCAGCTCAGGCAGCTGCCGCAGGCCGCCAGAACCGCCTCCGAGCAGTAGTTCTCCGAGGCGATCAGCTCAATGTTGTTCTGCTGACGCTTGTATTCCTTTTCGATCAGGTCGCCGACTACAGGCGAGGCCTTTCTGATAAACTCAATGTTGTCCCTGTTGTAACTGCTGTTATCCTTTCCCTTGATATCGAACATCCTTATCCTCCGTTTTTACTGTGATAATTGATTTTACCACATATCCTCTTCAGCTTCAACATCATCGCTCAGCTTCAGGATCGAAACCTCAAAGGCCCGGTGCGTCGCAGCCGACCCATCCTCGAGCTTTTTCCTGTATTCCCTGCTCTGCAGCCGCCCCTCGATGCAGACGCGGTCGCCCACGCCCAGCGTCTTGGCATAGTTGGCGTTGCGCCCCCAGGCGATGCAGGGGATGTAATCAGATTTGTTGTACATCCTGTTGACGGCGATCATCATGTCGCAGATATCGCGCCCCAGCGGCGAAGTGCGCTTGATCGGCGGTTTGCAGAGAAAGCCGTCCAGATAGACGTAATTTTCATAATAGGCGGCCTCACAATTGACGGATATTTCCCGCGCAAAGGCCACCACGTTGAGCTTGTTCCGACCATCTGCCATCTCGTTATACGTTCTGATCTGGCCGCTCAGCTCCACAAAGTCTCCGGCCGCAAGCGGCGTCTGGCACAGCAGGCGCTCAGAGACCATGACGTTTATCTCATCCACATAGCCGCTCCTCCTCTCTATGCCCAGTTCAAAGGTATAAAACGCCTCGCCGTATGTCTTATGGCTGAAGCGAAGCGCCGTGTTGATCTGTCCCGCGGCCACCAGCCTGTTCGTCCGATAAATATCGTCAGCAGTGCTTTTCATAGATTCCCTCCCAAAGAAAGTCGCTTTGGTACATCTTATTACTTTCTCTGGGAAGATATGCCTGTAATGTATCTGGTCAGAATGGCGATCGAGACAAAGCCCAGGGCGATTGCCAGCGCCATCGTCAGAGCGTTTTCGCCGCTTTGCGCAAAGAGCTGCTGTTCACGGTTGACAAGCCCGGCCATGGTATAATACAGACTGCCGCCCGGAATCAGCGGTACCGCAGCTGCCGTGAGAAAGATCGTCGCCGGCGACCTGTTCACGCGGGCCATGATCTCAGCGTAGATCGCGACGAAAATAGAGGCGATGAAATACGGAATAAAATAGCCTTCGATCTGCTGCTGGCACAGAAGGTATATAAGCCAGGTTGCCGCGCCGCCCACGCCGGCCAGCACCGCCTGCCTGCCTTTCATCTTCAGAAAGAAGGCAAAGCCCACTGAGCCCAGCAGAGCTGTCACCACCTGCGTAGGCATTCTGTTGGTCATCCCGGCCATACCCGCAAGCTGTCCTCCTGCCCCGCCCGTGAGGATCAGCGGCAGGGCAAAGCCGCAGGCGATGGCCGTCGCCAGCAGCAGCGAATTGACCAGTCGCAGAAGGCCGCTGGCAAGATCGCCGATCAGCATGTCGCGCAGAGAATTCGTCATGGCAATGCCCGGTATCAGCAGCATGATCCCGCCGATCATGATCTTGTCTACGTTGTTGCCAAGGCCCAGTCCCACCTCTGCCAGCGCGGCAAAGCCGGCCAGCACCGAGGTCATGAACACCTTGGCCAGCTGATTTTCTTCAAATCGGCCGGAAAAGCGCATCGCCAGGGTGATGAGCAGGCCCAGCAGAGCCGCCGCCGCGCCGTCCTTGGCCTCGCCGCCGAAGAAGACGGCAAAGCAGCCGGCGATGAGCAGTGCGCCCAGGTATTCGACCCATTCCGGCAGCCCGCGTCTGTTCATGACTGCCTCATACCTTCTGAGCAGCTCAGAAAGCGGCGGCCTCTCGCGGCAGATATAGCGCGACAAATCGTTCAGATGATCAAGGCGGTCAAAGTTGGTATCGTTTCTGACGATACGCCTTATCTGCGTTATAATATGCCCCTCGGGGTCTTCCAGCGTTACCTGGATGTTGGAGGTGATGATGAAAGCGTTTACCCTGCGCCTGTCGCAGCCATAAGCGCCGCACATGCGTTCAATGCTTTCTTCCACGCGGGAAACCTCGGCGCCGCAGACCAGCATTTCCTCGGCGATATCGAGTATCGCCTGCAGGAGCTTGTTATAATCCATGCGTAAATCTCCTTCAGCGGCCGGCCTAAAGCGCCAGCCTCATGATCTCCGGATGACACGTCTTCTGATATTGCGGGCACTGGGCGCATTCAAAGAAAAGCGGCGCTTCTGCAGGCGCGACCTGGGTAAAGCCCAGACGACGGAAAAAGCCCGGCGCTCTGGCCACCAGATAAAGCTCGCTGGCGCCCCGCTCCCTGATTTCCATAATAACCTTATCTACCAGCGCGCGGCCGATATTTTCTTTGCGATAAGCTTCGTCGACCGCAATGCCGTCGATGATGTATTTTCCCTGTCTCAGCGCCAGCACGCAGCCGGCGATGAGGCGGCCGGCGGCGTCCTTTTTCTCTGCCCCGGCGTCCTTTTCCTCTTCCACCTTCCAGCATTTGACGATGTCGGTATCCACCTCTTCGTCGCCGTCAAATTCGAGTTCGTTGGCTACGAAGAACTGGACCAGACGCTCGTATTCATCGGTAACTTCGATCTGCCAGTCTTTCATTTTCTTTACGCTCCTTTTTATCGTATCTTGAGCATGCTCCTCACCTTGCCGATCAGATAGAGCGAGCCGGCAAAG
>CALWNX010000025.1 GCA_944382925.1 uncultured Clostridia bacterium
TGCCGGAGAAAAAGAGAAGCTCAAACAGCGCTTTGACGAAAACTGCGGGCAGGAGGACGATGAGGAAGACGAAAAGAAGGGCAAGCCGGTACTGAAGATCGTCATCATCATCCTGGCCGTGCTGGTCGCGCTGGAAGTAGCGGTGATCGGCATCAAGCTGGCCGCGCCGGAAAGCGGCATCGCCCGGAGCATAGACGGCTTTATCGCCCAGGTGACCGGCGTCTTTAGCGGCGGCACAGACGAGGGCGATGAGCAGGAGCCGGAACCGACAGTGACCACATCCTTTATTACCGAATATATCAACGAAGCCAGCGCGCAGGGACAGACTGCCAACATCGGCAGCATCCTCGAAAACGCCGAGCTTACGTACGATCCTGCCAAGAGCTATGCTTTTGACGAGATCGCCGAGTCCGCAGAATTCCAGAACGGAGTGTGGCGGACAGCAGACGACGGCAGCGAGACCTATGTAGGACAGCAGATCGTCGGCAATATGATCGCTTATTTCAACGCCATGAAAGACGAAGGTACGCTTCCTGAGGGCGTCGTGGGCATCAACAGCCTGGAGATCGGTCAGATCAAAACCGGCGAATCCGGCTACTATGTGCTCACCAGGCTCACCTACGCCAACGAAGACGGCAGCGAGACGAGCGGCTATTACTCAGTTTACCTCACGGTGACCGACGACAAGATCGCCGTGAAAGAGATTAAGGAGGAAAACATATAATGGAAAAAGTCAATCGCAAGGTATCGATCATACTGCTGGTAGTGATACTGCTGATCGGTGCTTTTGTGGCTCTGATCGGATTTATCGCCGATTTCATGTGGTTCAGAGAAATGGGCTACCTGTCCGTTTTCTTCAAGCAGCTGGTGACGCAGCTGACGGTAGGCATCCCGACCTTTCTCGTGATCACGGTGCTGGTATTTCTGTATCTGAGCATGCTTAAGAAAGGCTATTTTTCGCAGATAGCCTCGTCCGAGATGACCGACATGAAAAAGCTGCGCCGCACGACGCTGCTGCTGTCGGTAGCCTTCGGCATTTTCGCCACCGTAATGACGGTATGGCAGCTGTGGCTTGACATTCTCAAATTCGCCAACAGCACGGATTTCGACATCAGCGATCCGCTGTTTGGTTTTGACATATCGTTCTACATCTTCAAGCTCGATTTCCTGACGCAGATGAACGAGATCCTCATCGGTATCATCATCGGCTTTGTAGCGCTGACGGCGCTGTATTACATCATCCTGATGACGGTGAGAACCCCGGATGTGTTCAAGGAAACGGTGCCGCCGGAGGCCGAAAACGTCGACGGCGAAGATTATCAGGCCGGCGGCGCAAACGCCGGACAGGGACGCGGCGGCGCGGCCGGAGCGGGAGACATGTTCGGCAAGTTTGCCGAAGCGTTTACCGGCAAGAGGTACGAAAGGCCGGTCAGAGCGAAGAAACAGTTCGACGACCGCAATTTCAAGCAGCTGATGAAGATCGCCTCCGGCAAGATCAGCGTCCTGGGCTTTATCTTCTTCCTCATGCTGGGCGTGAACTTTTTCCTGCAGCAGTTTGACCTGCTGCACACGCACACGGGAGCCGTTTACGGCGCCGGCTTTACCGACGTCAACATCACGCTCTGGAAGCTGCGCCTCCTCTGCGTGCTTTCTGTGGCGGCGGCGGTGCTTTTCATCGTTTTCATGAAGAAAAAGAATTACAAGAAGCTGCTGGCGGTGCCGGTGCTGATGATTGCAGTCGGTCTGGTGGGCAGCGGCGCAGAATTTCTGGTGCAGAAATTCGTGGTTGAACCTGATGAGCTGAGCAAAGAAAGCCAGTACCTCGAAAGGAACATCGAGTACACGCAGTACGCTTATCAGCTGGACGACGTTTCGATCAGAGATTTTGCCGCCGACAATACGCTGACGGCTTCTGACATCAACGACAATACCGAGACCATCAACAATATCCGTATCAACGATTTCGACCCGACCAAGCAGTTCTACAACCAGACGCAGAGTATTCGTCAGTATTACAGCTTCAACGACGTCGATAACGACAGATACATGATAAATGGTACTTATACGCAGACCTACCTGGCGACCAGAGAAATCGACGAGACCAAGATCGGCGACTCCTGGCTCAACCGTCACCTCAAATATACGCACGGCTACGGCGTGACGATTTCCCGCGTAAATCAGGTGACCGGCAGCGGCCAGCCTGACGTGGTGGTAGGAAACATCCCGCCGGAATCATCCGTCGAGGGACTTGAGATCACCAGACCGGAGATCTATTTCGGCGAGCTTTCCAACGAATATATCGTAGTGGGCACGGACGAGACTGAGTTTGACTATCCGTCCGGCGACAGCAACCAGTATACGCAGTACGAAGGCACGGCGGGCATCAACATGAACCTGTTCAACCGTCTGGTCTTCGCCATCAACGAGCGCAGCTTCAAGCTGCTGGTGTCTTCCAACATCGACAGCGATTCCAAGATCATCATCCACCGCAACGTCATGGACAGGATCAGGACCATCATGCCGTATCTGAGCTACGAGAACGATCCTTACATGGTGACCGTGGACGGCAAGCTGTACTGGATGGTCGACGCCTATACGACCAGCACCAATTATCCGTACGCGCAGCCTAGCGACGAGTACGGCACCAACTACATCAGAAACTCCATCAAGGTCGTAGTAGACGCCTATAACGGCGACGTGGATTTCTACGTGGTAGACGGCGAGGATCCGATCGCGCAGACCTACACCAAGATCTATCCGAAGCTGTTCAAGAGCTTCGACGAGATGCCGGAAGGTCTCAAGGCGCACATCCGCTACCCGAATTCGCTCTTTAAGACTCAGGCCAACATCTACGCCAGGTACCACATGGAAGACATCAGCGTCTTCTACCTCAACGAGGACCAGTGGGATATTGCCTACGAGATCTACGGCACCAAGCAGATTCAGATGGAGCCTAACTATTATATAGCCAAACTGCCGGGCGAAGAAAAGGCCGAGTTCTTCAACTCGATTCCTTACACGCCGAAGACCAAGAAAAACATGACGGCGCTGTTCGTGGCCCGAAACGACGGCGAGCATTACGGCGAGCTGGTGCTCTATCAGTTCCCGAAGAGCAGAACCATCTACGGACCGGAACAGGTGGAGGCGCAGATCGACCAGAACACCGAGATTTCCAAGGAATTCTCGCTGTGGAATTCCTCCGGCACCACCTACAGCCGCGGCAACATGTTTATAATCCCGATCAATTCGTCGATCCTTTACGTAGAGCCGGTATATCTGGAAGCCACCAACTCCAGTATTCCTGAGGTGAAGAGGATCATCGTGGCCTATGGCGACAAGATCGCCTATGAGGAAACGCTGGCCGAATGTCTCGTATCGCTGTTTGGCGATCAGGCTGAAGAGGGCGTAGACAACGGCGGCGAAGGAACCGGCGACGAAGGCGGCCAGGGCGAGGGTCAGACCGGCGAGCTGACGCAGCAGGAGCTGATCGACAAGGCTGTGAGCGCCCTCGAAAACGCACAGAACGCGCAGCAGTCGGGCGACTGGGCCGGCTACGGCGAATACCTTGAGGAGCTGGAAGAAGCGCTGAACCAGCTTTCCGCAGAATAGCAACTAGTAACAAGTAAAACGGAGGTCAACACAAATGCTGGATTTTGATTTTGAACGCATGCTTTTCAAAATACCGCCAGACAAGCACACCAGAGAAGATATAACCCACATCCTGGGAGAGCATCCCGAGGTCCAGTTCGTCTCGCTCGTCGGCCTCGACATCGCCGGCAACGATACGGACGAACGCATCCCGGTGCAGCTTTTTATCGACGACATGGACGAGATGCTCGAGCACGGCGTGCAGACTGACGGGTCCAGCGTGCACCTGCCGAAGATCGCTGAATTGAACAATGCCAAGGTGGACATGATACCCGACAAGAGCGTCAACTGGTATGTGGACTACAACTTCGACAACGTTTCCCCCAAGACGGGACTGCCTGTAGGCACCCTGCGCATTCCGGCCTTCCTCATCCACAACGATAAGGCGGAGGTCGGCGCGCGCGTGATCTTAAGGGACGCGGTGGCATATTTCAAGAGCGAGCTCATGGCTCTCCTGCGGGAGAACCCTTACGTGTTTGAATATATCAACGGCGCCGACAGCGCCGACGACATCGAAGAGATCGTCATCACCAGCGCCACGGAGCTGGAATTCTGGGTGCGCACTCCTGAGGACAAGGCTGACAAGGAGCAGCTTTCGACCTCGCAGGAGCTCAAGGAGCAGTACTGGAAGCGCACCTACGGCCCGGTGCGGACGGCGCTGGAAAAGACGCTGGAAATCCTCGATTATTACGGCCTGGAAATGGAAATGGGCCACAAGGAGGTTGGCGGCGTCAAGTCCAAGATCACCCGCTCCGGCCGTCATGACCACATCATGGAGCAGCTGGAAATAGACTGGAAGTACGCCGACGCCATGCAGGCGGCCGACAACGAGAAGCATGTCAAGTACGTGGTGCGCGACGTCTTTAACCAGGTCGGCCTTTCGACCACCTTCATGGCCAAGCCGGTCGAGGGCGTAGCCGGCAACGGCGAGCACACGCATCTGGGAGTCTGCGCCCGCACCAGGGACGGCCGCCTCATCAGCCTCTTTGCCGCCTCGGAACCGGAGGAAGACTTCCTCAATCCGATCGGCTTCGGCAGCCTGATGGGCATCCTCAAGAATTACGAAGCGCTCAATCCTTTCGTCAGCCCGAGTATCGACGCCCTCAACAGGCTCAAGCCCGGCTATGAAGCGCCGGTCTGCATCGTGACCTCGCTGGGCCACAGCGCGCACGAGCCTTCCCGCAACAGAACCATCCTCGTGGGACTGGTAAGAGACGAGCGAAAACCGCTGGCAACCAGATTTGAGCTGCGTTCCCCGAACCCAAAGTCCAACACGTATCTGGTATTGGCCGGCAGCTATATGGCGATGCTCGACGGCATCAGAAGCGCCCTCAGAGCGCAGAAAACGCCGAAGGAGCTGGAAAAATCGCTTTCCAAGAAGGTGGGCGAGGAAGATTTCTACCTGGAGACCGACAGGCAGTACAGGAGCGAAAAGGACGTCTTTGAGGACTACACCGAGGAGGAGAGAAGCGCCCGCTTCGGACGCGCTCCGGCGACCGTGTGGGAGAACATCCAGGGCTTCGTCAGATACCCGGAAAAGGTGGCCGCCATCTCCGGCGACGGCAAGATCTTTTCGCCGGCTTCAATCGAGTCCTACGCAGCCTATGCCGTCAACCAGTGGAAGACCGAGCTGCACAACCGCGTGATACCCGATTACATGCGCGACATCCGCGAATATACCAGACATCACGGCGACGACGCCACAGACTACGACATCGACAACTGGGCCAAAATCAACGAGCTCAAGTTTGAGATCGCCAAGAGCAGTCTTTCTAAAAAGAGCCTTCTGGCCAGAACCAAGGAGGCGCTCGACGAAGGCCGCTTCCAGGAGGCTTCCGACCTTCAGCTGGAGCTGGCCGCCAAGATGCTTAAGCTGCGCAGCATGTACAGCCTCTACAGAAAGAATTTGTTTTAAATCGCTCAGGGCGTAGAAAAGAGGATAAAAATGTTAGACATTAGGAGAATCAGAGAAGATTATGAAGGCGTCAAAGCCGCAGTCGAGAGGAGATGCAAGGGCGACTTCGGCCTCAGCAGAGTGCCGGAGCTGGACGCCAGACGCAGGGAGCTGCTGGTCAAGGTGGAGCAGATGAAAAATCGCCAGAACACGGTTTCCAAGGAAATTCCCAAGCTGAAGAAAGCCGGCGAGGACACCTCGGCGATCATGGCGGAGATGAAAGAGCTTTCGGCCAGCGTCAAAGAGCTCGACGGCCAGGTAGCAGAGATCGAAAAGGAGCTGCGCGAGGTGCTGCTGGGCGTTCCGAACACGCCGTACAAGGATGTGCAGACCGGCGAAGACGACAGCGCCAACGTGGAGTTGCGTAAGGTGGGCGAGCCGACGGCCTTTGATTTTGCGCCGAAGGCGCACTGGGACATCGGCACCGACCTCGACGTGCTCGATTTTGACAGAGCCGCCAAGATTTCCGGCGCCAGATTTACGGTCTACAAGGGTCTGGGTGCCAGGCTGGAAAGGTCCGTGATCAACTTCATGCTCGACCTGCACACCATCGACCAGGATTACAAGGAAATCTTGCCGCCGTTCATGGTCAACAGAGCGGCGATGACCGGCACCGGCCAGCTGCCGAAGTTTGAAGAGGATATGTTCTACGTGCCGCAGAAGGATTTCTTCCTCATCCCTACGGCCGAGGTGCCTGTCACCAACCTGCGCGCACAGGAGATCATGCCGGAAGCCGAGCTGCCTGTATATTACACGGCCTACACGCCTTGCTTCCGCGCGGAAGCCGGTTCTGCCGGCCGGGACACCAGAGGTCTGATCCGCCAGCACCAGTTCAATAAAGTGGAGCTGGTCAAGTTCGTCAAGCCGGAAACGTCCTATGACGAGCTCGAAAAGCTGACCGCCGACGCCGAGGAAGTGCTCAAGCGTCTGGAGATCCCGTACAGGGTGGTACGCTTAAGCAGCGGCGACTTGGGCTTCTCTTCGGCCATGACCTACGACATCGAGGTCTGGATGCCGAGCTACGGCCGCTACGTGGAAATTTCTTCGTGCAGCAACTTCGAGGATTTCCAGGCCAGAAGAGCCAACATCAGATACCGCAACGAGGAAACCGGCAAGGCTGAGTTCGTGCACACGCTCAACGGCTCCGGACTGGCTGTGGGCCGCACCGTGGCCGCCATCCTCGAAAACTATCAGCAGGCGGACGGCTCGGTAGTCATCCCGCAGGCCCTGAGAAAATACATGGGCTGCGACGTGATCGGCAAATAGCTAGGTTCTTTTGCCCGGGCGCTTTCGCCCGGGCGCTTTCGCTGGGACTTTTGCCCGGGGCGCTTGCCCGGGACCCGCGATTTCCCTCTCCTTGCTAAACCTGACATGTGAAAGGGAATACCCCCTTGCTTTTGCCGGCAAAACAGTCAAAAAAACAGGCTGAAAGAGACAAATTCCTGCCTCGGGCAGGCTCTTTCAGCCTCATTTTATTCTTGAGCACCGAAATAAAAGGCATTAGAGAATAAAATTTTGTCCTCTCTTCCCCTGCGGCGGTGACTCGCAGCAAAATGAGGATAAATTCTTGTCCCCTGGGCAGCACCGAACCCTGGGCAGCACCGCATCCTGGGCAGCACCGCATCCTGGACAGCACCGTACCCTGGGCAGCCTGCCCAAAATAATTCAGTTGACGAGCGCGGTGAGCTCTGATATTATCAGTAATATAACCATGCTTTTTCGCCGGGGATTTATTGACACTTCGGTGAAGAAGTTATAAAATAAATAAGTCTAAAACACGAAAAAATTGGAGGCGCGACATGGTAAAATATACCGTCAAGAGACTGCTGCTCCTGATACCAATCCTACTTGGCGTGGCATTCATCATTTTTACTATCATGGATTTTACGCCGGGTGATCCGGCCATCCGTATCCTGGGGCCGGAGTCCTCTGTCGAGGCTCGTGAGCAGCTGCGAGTAGAGCTGGGCCTTAACCAGCCGTTTCTGATCAGGTTCTTTGAATATATCAAGGATATAGTTTTGAACCTTGATTTCGGAGAATCCTACAGGACAGGCAATCCTGTATTTGAGGACGTATTCGCCAGAGTACCTGTCAGCTTGACCCTGGCCTTTTCGGGCATGGTGCTGGCTACTGTGATGGGACTCCCTCTGGGCGTTTACTCCGCTGTTAAACAGTATTCCAAATCAGACAGCTTCCTGCGTGTAGCGTCCACGGTGCTGGTAGCGATGCCGACCTTCTGGCTGGCCATGCTGCTGATTCTGGTATTTGCGCTTTACCTCGGCTGGCTGCCTTCCGGAGGCGTTACTGCTGGCTGGATGAGTTACATACTTCCGACCATTACTGTAGGCGTGCCTTATGGTTCCAAAATCCTGCGTATGACCAGATCTACCATGCTGGAAGAAATCCGCCAGGACTATGTCAGGACTGCAAGAGCCAAGGGTGTGCCGGAAAAGGTTGTAATTTATAAGCATTCTCTGCAAAACGCTCTGCTGCCGGTTATCACGACAATTGGTACGTCCTTTGGAGCTATCATGGGCGGTTCCGTTATTGCCGAAAGCGTGTTCAACATGCCGGGCCTGGGACAGCTGATCGTTCTTTCCATTGAAGCTAAGGATACGCCATGCGTTCTGGCCTGTGTTCTGCTGCTGGCGTTCTTCTTCGCGGTCGTTATGCTGCTGGTAGACCTGTTCTACGCATTCGTCGACCCGCGTATCAAGGCTAAGTACTCAAAGTAACGGACAGGAGGGCAAGTATCTGATATGGCAAAGCTAACATTCAAAAGTCAGAAGAGAAAAGAGAACGAAGAATTTGCTCTCGCCTATACCCGCGGGCACAGCATGACGGCGGATATATGGCGGAGATTATTAAGAGATAAGAGCAGCGTTGTGAGCATGGGTTTTCTGTGCATCATCTTCCTGCTGGCGATATTTGCGAATCTGCTGTTTGACGAGGCCCTGGTAACAGCGCAGGATTACAGCGCTACCAACCAGCCGCCATCGTTTGAGCACTGGTTCGGTACAGACCTCTACGGCCGCGATATCTTTATCCGTATGGTCTTTGGCTCCAGAGTTTCGTTGGCTATCGGTATCATCACCATGGCGGCCAGCATGATCATCGGCGGCCTGCTGGGCGCAATTGCTGCATATTTTGGCGGCAAGCTCGACGGCATCATCATGCGTGTGACCGACATGTTCATGGCTATTCCGGAAACGTTGCTGGCGCTGTGCGTAGTGGCAGCCATGGGAGCAAGCGCCGTGAGCCTGATCGTGGCGATGACGGTGGCCTCCATACCGGGCAACTGCCGACTGGTGCGCTCTACGGTGCTGGGCATAGTCGATACTGAATATGTCGAAGCGGCCAGAGCCAGCGGCATGCGCAATCTCGGCATCATCATCAAGGAGATCATTCCCAACTCGCTGGGACCGATCATCGTCGTATCGACGCAGGGTATCGCCAACCTGATGCTGACTGCTTCCAGCCTCAGCTATCTGGGCATGGGTATTCAGCCTCCTAACCCTGAATGGGGCGCTATGATCGCCGAGGCCAGAGAATACCTCAGAAGCGATCCGTACATGTGTATCATACCTGGTATCGTTATCGTACTTACCGCTCTGTCCTTCAACCTTCTGGGCGACGGACTGCGTGACGCGATGGACCCTCGTCTGAAAGACTAGACGGCAGGAAACCGAGATTTCCGGGCAAAGACTGAGAATTAAGGAGAATGATACTGATGAGTGAAAAGCTTCTCGATATAAAAAATCTGAAGGTGCAGTACAAATCCGGCAATGTGCCGGTCTGCGCCGTCAACGGCATTGATCTTTCGCTGAACAAGGGCGAGACGCTCGGCCTGGTAGGCGAAACAGGTGCCGGCAAAACGACAACTGCGCTGGCAATCCTGCGCCTGTTGCCGGAACGCACGGGCCTGATCCCGGAGGGCAGCATTACCTTCGACGGCCAGAATCTGCTGGAAATGTCCGAAGAAGACATGCGTACCCTGATCAGAGGAGAAAAAATCTCCATGATCTTCCAGGATCCGATGACTTCACTGAATCCCGTTATGACTGTAGGCGAACAGATCGCCGAGGCCATCGAATATCACAACAGCACCAGAGAGGGAGAGGAAAAGATCCCGGTTGACGAAAGGGTCAACGAGGTGCTGGAGATGGTAGGTATACCTGCCTCCCGTAAGGATGAATATCCGCATCAGTTTTCCGGCGGTATGAAGCAGCGTGTGGTAATCGCCATGGCGCTGGCCTGCGAGCCGGAGCTGCTGATTGCCGACGAGCCGACCACCGCCCTTGACGTAACCATTCAGGCTCAGGTGCTGGCAATGATGAGCGAGCTCAGAGACAAGCTGGGCACCGCCATGATTCTTATCACGCACGACCTGGGCATCGTAGCCAGCATCTGCGATAAGGTGGCTATCATGTACGCCGGCAAGATTATCGAGGCCGGCAGCCTTGAAGATATCTATGTAAGCAAGGAGCATCACCCGTACACGGTCGGACTTTTCGGAGCCATCCCTAATCTGAAGGTAGAGACCAGACGGCTTTCGCCGATAGAAGGCCTGATGCCTGACCCGTCGGAGCTGCCGAGCGGATGCTACTTCCACGACAGATGTCCGCACTGCATGGAGATCTGCAAACACGAATATCCGGATGTGTACACAGACGGCACGCACAGCATAGCCTGCCATCTGTTCACGAAAAAAGGCGTGCAGGAGGATAAAGATGAATAAAATAGAACAGACTCCCCTTATCGAGGTCAGGGGCCTGAAGAAATACTTTAAGAAAAGCGGCAAGACCCTGCATGCGGTAGACGACATCAATCTGTCCATCATGCCGGGAACGACCCTGGGCGTGGTAGGAGAATCCGGCTGCGGCAAGAGCACGCTAGGCAGAACTATCCTGCGTCTGATCAAGCCGACAGAAGGCCAGATCCTCTTTGAAGGAGAGGACATCACCAAGGTCAGCGAAGCACAGATGCGCAAATACAGGCAGTCCATGCAGATCATCTTCCAGGACCCGTATTCCAGCCTTAATCCGCGCAAATCTGTAGCGGAGATCATCGCTACACCGCTGGTTGTAAATCACGTCTGCAAGAACAAGGCTGAGCTGAGAAAGCGCGTCAAGGAGCTGATGGATACGGTAGGTCTGGCCGACAGGCTGTACAATTCGTATCCGCACGAGCTGGACGGAGGACGTCGCCAGCGTATTTGCATCGCCAGAGCACTGGCCATCAATCCGAAGTTCATCGTCTGCGACGAGCCGGTTTCAGCGCTGGACGTTTCCATCCAGGCACAGATCCTCAACCTGCTGATGGATCTGCAGGACAACATGGGACTGACATACATGTTCATCACCCATGACCTTTCCGTAGTAAAGCATATTTCCACGGAAATAATGGTTATGTACATGGGCAACTGCGTAGAAAAGGCCCCGGCTAAGGAGTTGTTTGAAAACCCGCTCCATCCGTATACGAAGGCCCTGCTCTCCGCCATCCCGATACCTGACATATCCATGCGCAGCAAGAAAATTCAGCCGATCAGAGGAGAGGTGGCCAGCCCTATCGACCCGGCTCCGGGCTGCCGCTTCGCCCCGCGCTGTGATTTCTGCCGTCAGGACTGCACCGGCAGCAGCATCCCGCTCGTAGAGGTCAGCGAAGGCCACTTTGTCGCCTGCCGTCTGCAGGAAAAATAACTGCGGTAACAATCAATTGTTACATATAAGCTAATCATTGATCCTATTTGAACCTAAGGAGGGAAAAGCAATGAAAAAGAAAATCGTTGTGCTTCTGGTCCTCGTCATGGTAGTGGGCATGTTTACGGCCTGCGGTGGTGGCGGCGGAAGCGCAAAGTCTGAGGACGATCCAGTCGTTGTTTATACGCCTGACATCTTCAACACGATGGTACCGTACGACACGACTGCCAACTCCGACCAGATGGTGTTCGACCAGGTATATGAAACTCTGGCCGTTACCCAGGATGACGGAAGCGTAAAGGCTTGTCTGGCGACCGACTGGACGATCAGCGATGACGGTCTTGAATACACTTTCAACCTGGTTAAGGACGCCACCTTCCACAACGGCGAAAATATGAAGGCTTCTGACGTAGTATTCTCCTATGAGAAATTCATGGAAACTGCTGCGAAGAAGAACTTTGTAGAGATGATTTCGAGCGTTGAGGCTGTTGACGACTACACGGTAAAGTTCACCCTCAGCAAGGTAACCCCGCTCTTCCTGGTATACACCAACGAAGTGCCAATCATGAGTGAGAAGTTTGTTACCGAGAACAACGGCGAATTTAACGACAAGGCCTGCGGAACCGGCCCTTACGAACTGGTTTCCATCGACCTGGCTACCGCAGCCGAGCTGACCAGATACGAGGATTATCGTCTGGGCGCAGCTGCTATTCCTAACGTAGAAATCCGCTATGTCAGCGACACCTCGACCGCAACCGTACAGCTGGAGACCGGCGAGATGGATGTCATGAAGGTAGAGCCTACGCAGATGGAAAGCCTTGAGAACAACGACAACTTCAGCATCGAAGAGGTTCAGACTCTGAAGACGGCCGTATTCGCGATCAACTGCACTGTAGAGCCGCTGGACAACAAGCTGGTGCGCCAGGCCCTCAACTACGCCTGCGACAAGCAGTCCATCATTGATGTAGCTTATGAAGGATATGCGACAGTAGCTCAGCTGCAGGCCAGCGATGCCAACTGCTTCGGCGTTGACTTCTCTGAGGCGGAGGAAGTAACCTACGATCCTGAAAAGGCTAAGGAGCTGCTGGCAGAAGCCGGATATCCTGACGGCCTGAACTTCAGCGACTACGGCGTAGTGCTGGATGTAATGGGCGGCACTTATCTGGAGAAGGCAGCGCAGATTTATCAGCAGAACCTGGCTGAGATCGGCGTTACCCTGGAGCTGCGCAACACCTCCACTCCTGACGAGGACGCTGAAAGCGGCAACTTCGCGATGATGACTCAGACTCTGTCCTACAGAGCCGACTTCTCCTACAATGTTTGCCAGTATGGTACTTCCGGTATCGGCGGTAACAACTTCTCCCAGCTGAGCGATCCGTACATCGACGAGATGTTCGCTAAGGCTGAGAGCGAAGGAGATCAGGCGACCCGTCAGGAGCTGTACAAAGAGCTCATCGCCTACATCATCGACCAGGCTCCGTCCGTTCCGATCTTCCATCACGAGCTGATCTATGCATGGAGCAACAGACTCAACTGTGTAGTACATGATTCTACCGTTCATCCGTACTACATCTACGAGTGGAGCTTTGCTGAGTAAGCATAAAGCCTTATTTTACGACGCGGCCGCTGACTGGCGGCCGCGCGTTCTTTTGGAGGAATGACATGGATTTTTTGGACAGATTTGAACCGCAGGCGGTCATCAGACATTTTGTGAATATTTGCAATATTCCGCATCCTTCCGGCCACGAAGAGGGCGTGCGGGAATACGTCAGAAAATGCGCTGACGAGCACGGCCACGATTATCACATCGATGAGGGCGGCAACATCATCGTTTACGTAAAAGCCAGCCCCGGCTGCGAAGGGGTAGCGCCGTACATGATACAGGCGCACATGGACATGGTCCCTGCCAAGGAAGAGGGCTCGACGCATGATTTTCTCAAGGATCCGATCAGCCTGCGCCTGGTAGACGATCACTATCTTTATGCAAACGGGACGACGCTGGGCGCAGACAACGCTGTCGGCATGATGTACATGCTCACGCTGATGGAAGACGATACCGTTATACACCCGCCTCTGGAGCTCTTGTTTACCACTCGCGAGGAGGTTGGCCTGCAAGGCATCAGAGAAGTGGATTTTTCGAAGATCAGCTCCCGCCGCATGATGAACATGGACTGCGGTGAACCTGGCGTGATGTGCGTTTCTACTGCCGGTGCCGCCCAATGCCTCGTTAAGCTGCCGCTCACAGAAGAAGCTCTTTGCGGCAGCCTGTTCAAGCTCTCTGTCAGCGGCCTTCTTGGCGGTCACGGCGGTCTGCTGATAGATTCCGGCCGCCTCAGCGCCGTCAGCGCCGTGGGACGCATACTCTGCGCCATGGCCCGCGAGACGAGCTACAACATCATTGATGCGCACTGTCCGCGCTTCAGCGGTATTCCGACAGACATGCAGGTGCTGCTGGCTCTGCCGCAGGATGGAGTGGAGAAGGCGCAGCTGGCCTGTGACCGTGTGGCGAAAGAGCTGTGCGCAGAATACGCTGACCCGGAAAAGGATCTTACCGTTAAGCTTTCCGCCCTCGACGAAAGCGCCGACAAGCCTGCCGGAATGTTGACCGCCGACTGTTCGCTGGCACTGGCCAGGCTGCTCTATCTGATTCCGTTTGGCGTTACCAGGCGCGATTTCAGAGAAAAAGAAACGGTGCTCTGCTCCAACAATACAGTGGAGGTTTTCTGCCGCGACGGCTTTGCGCAGATGGAAATGATGGTCAGATCCCCGCTGGACACCGTTAAGCAGGACGTTGTGGACAGGATTGAAATGCTGGCCGGACTTTGCGGGGCACAGATGATTCTGCTGGACAGCTTTGCCGGATGGCCGTATCGCGGGGATTCGCCTATGCAGAGACTGTGCCGCGAGACGTATCGGGAGCTGACCGGTAAGGAGCTGGTGATCGAAAAAGAAAACGCCTGCGCCGAAACGGGCCCGATCCTGGGAGCGATTCCTGACATGGACTGTATTGCCACTGCCCCTTACAGCAAGGGCGCCCACACGCCAAAGGAGCATCTTGACCTTGAAACGGTAGGGCCGTTTTGGGAATTCCTCAAGCTGCTGCTGAAAAAGATGTGCGATAGTGCAGACGACCGCATTTGAATTTAACACATCTGCCTATCTCATGCAGAATGATATGCCTAAGCTCCGGGGCAGTTATGCCCCGGAGCTCCAGACTATAGACAAACTCCGCTGCAAACAAATCTCGCCGCAGACAGCCCGCTGTCCGCGATTTTTAGCTTTCGCCACTATGTTGAAAAAACGCATGGCGCAAGATGAATTTTGCAGGAATTTTCTTCTCTTTTCTGCAATCTGGCCGGTCCGCAAGTTGAAAGGTGCCTCTTAGGCATACTCAAAACAAAATCGTGTTAAAGAAAAAGCACCATCAGGCAGTTCGCCTCGGCAAAATACTCCTTTTTTCAACTGGCTGATGCGCTTATTGGCATGAAAGCGGAGAATTTTTTTGCAAAATTCAACTTGAAACGTGTTGAATTTGAAAAAAGTTGAGAAAGGAAGCGCAATGCGCATTTCGCATGCGCATCAGATATATAATAAGTCCGCCGCAATCGAAAACCCAAAGACAACTTCATTTGTGAAATTGTCTGAGGTTTGCCTACAGTCTAAAAGCTCCGGGACAATTATGCCCCGGAGCTTTTGCATGATATAGGGCAGAGTGAGTTATTGCCCTCGTTCGTTATTCCCTTGCCCGCTGTCCCCTCGCCTGCCATAAACGCAAGCACGCTATCGGCACAGGCCTTTAAGAAACAGCGGCAGCATTGTGGCCGAATACTGGCAGAGAGAGTAGTTGCCGTTACAGATGCACCAGTCGTACATCAGACCGCGCTCAAACATGGCGTAGGCTCTGGTGATATCGTTAATAGAAAGCTCTTCCCGAAAGAGAGCCTGTTGCCGCCCTTCGATCGTGATCTGCCGCAGCAGCTTATAATAGGTGCGGTCGGTAGCAAGCAGATGACGCTCACCGCTGGTCAGAAGCTGTGTGGCGAAAAGCTGAGACAGGAGATCGACGGAAACGGTGTTTTCGATCATCATAAAAAGCTCCTGATTGAGATAGATCAGCTTCTCAATCGGCGAAAGGGCCGGGTCCATCGTTTCCATCAGCTCCTCGTATTTTTCGTCGAACAGATATGAAAGCGAACTTAAAAGCGCATCCTTGCCGTCGAAATAATGATAGAACGAACCCTTGGAGGTGTTGGCCGCCTCGACGATGTCATCTATCGTCGTATTGTCATAGCCATAGCGATAAAACAGCTGCCAGGCCGCCGAGACGATACGGCCCTTGGTGTTTCTGGCGGATCTTTTTTTCATTTTTCCTTCCCTCAAAAAATGTTTATTTTATTGTACAGCTATCAATCTAAAATATAGTATAGAATAATAACGCTGAAATTTCAAGAATAATATACTGTTATTATGCTAAAAATATTAAAAATAGTATAGAATTTAGTTCATATTTTATTCTAATTTTTGCTGTGATATAATAACCACATCATAAGACAAAGAAGGGGAAATAATATGAGCTTTAAATTAGCAAGATACATAGAACCGGATTTTACGCAGGAACGCTTTGCAAAGGCGCCGGACGCCAGGCTGGTGAGAGCTCCGCGCGCCAAGGCCGCGCCGCGGGATTTTCATGCGACCTCGATCTTTCCTGAGTATTTTAAGATAGACGGCAGGTGGCGCCTGGCTGAGGACACGAGAATGGACGCGGTGCCGGTCTGGGACGGTGAGAGGATCAGAGTCGTAGAATTTCGGAATATCCGCGAGGGAGATCTGGTCGTAGTGGGCAGAACGGAGGACGCATCAGAAGGAATCTACGTGCACGACGAGTGCTGGGCCCGCGAGGAAGAGGACGAGGCCAAGAACACCTTCGCCTTCCGTCAGAGCCGCAGCAGAGAGACCTCCTTCACCCAGGATTACAAGGATCTGGTCGAGCTCCTCAAGTACGAGAAAGCGCACGGCGGCTATGTGGTATGGGTGCTGGGCCCGGCCTGCAGCTTCGATGTCGAGGCCAGAAGAGTGATGGGAGAGCTTATCGCCAAAGGCTACTGCCAGGCTTTGCTGGCCGGAAACGCTCTGGCTACGCACGATCTTGAGGGCGCCTATCTGGGCACGGCGCTGGGCTGCGATATCAGCAACCAGAGACTGCACTACATGGGGCACTATAACCATCTGGACACGATCAATGCGATCAACACTTACGGCTCAATCCCGGACTTCATCAGGGGTGAAGGTATTGATAACGGTATAATATATAACTGCGTCAAGCACAGGGTGCCGTTCGTGCTCAACGGCTCTATCCGTGACGATGGCCCGCTGCCGGAGGTCTTCGAGCATGCTTACGTAGGTCAGGACACCATCAGGATGCACATCCGCCAGGCCACCACAGTAATAGGCATGGCGACCGTGCTGCATACCATCGCAGCCGGAAATATGACGCCGACCTACAGAGTACTTGACGACGGCACCATCAGGCCTGTATACTTTTATATGGTGGACACCTCTGAGTTCGCCGCCAACAAGCTGGGCGACAGAGGAAGTCTCTCCGCTAAAGGTATAGTGACGAATGTGCAGGATTTCATGCGCAACATCAGCCGCGGCCTGCACATATAAAAGTGTGTTTTGGGATAAATAAATGGACAGAAAAGAATCACCGACAGGAAGGGGGCAGTCTCTTGGAGCCTTCCTCGCCGAGCACGCGAGTCTTGGAGCTGTTTCCTTCCATATGCCCGGCCACAAAGGAGCGGATTTCTTTGTCCGCAACGGCTATGGCGAGAAAATAAAGCGCCTGGCAGAGTGGGACATCACCGAGATTTTCGGCGCAGACAATCTTTTTCAGCCCGAGTCTGTCATCCGCCGCACCATGCAAAAATACGAGCGTCTCTACGAAACGAGGCGCTCTTATCTGCTGATAAACGGAAGCTCCGCCGGGATTATAGCTTCCATCCTGGCCTCCGTGCGGCGCGGCGGACGTCTGATCATGGCCCGCAACTGTCACAAATCGGTTTTTAACGCTCTTTCTCTGGGCGGTATTGAGCCTGTCTATCTCCGCCCGCAGGTCGACGACCGCTACGGAGTGGCGGCCGAGGTCAGGGCCTGCGACGTGGCGGCGCTTCTGGACAGTGAGCCGCAGGCGGCAGCGGTCATTCTCGCCAGTCCCAACTATTACGGCATTTGCAGTGATATCGCCGCTATTGCCCGGGAAACGCATAAGCGCGGCAAGCTCCTGATCGTAGATCAGGCGCATGGCGCGCATCTTAAATTTTTTGCCAACCACGCCGCAGCCCTTCCGCGCGACCCTGACCATACGAAAGGTGGTCTGCGTTTTCCTCTGCCGGCCGAGGCGCAGGGGGCGGATCTGGTGATAAACAGCACGCACAAAACGCTGGCCTCGTTTACGCAGACTGCCGTACTCAATGTTTGCAGCGATCGCATCGACTGCACCCTGCTGGAAGACGGCCTGCAGATGCTGCAAAGCTCCAGTCCGTCATATCCGCTGATGGCTACGCTTGATTTTAATGCCGACCTCCTGGCTGAAAAAGGCCTTGAGCTTATGGAGCAGTGGAGAAACGATCTGCTTTGGTTCTATGAAAAAGCTGCCAATATCAGAGGCCTGTCGCTGATGAAGGGCCGCCTCATGGATCCCAGCAAGATCAACCTTGACATGTCGGCCTGCGGCCTTGATGGCGACAGGCTGGAGCGCGAGCTGATAAAAAGGAGAATTTTCCCCGAGCTGGTTTCCGGCGATATTGTCATGTGCATGACCGGTATCGGCAATACCAGCAGCGATTATGAGAAGCTGCTTGCAGCGCTGGCCGAGCTCTCTGAGCGGTCAAAAACGGCTGAGATTGCCAGCGATCCTCGCGCGGCTAAGGCCGGCGGAAAGACAAGGGCTTCCCTTTGCGCAGGTGCAGATTATGCTGTGCAGCTCGAATTCTGCGGCATCCCAAAGGAACGCGAGCGGATAAGCCTGGAGCAGGCTGCCGGCAGAGTCTGTGCGATGTCACTGATACCTTATCCGCCGGGGATTCCGCTTGTTTGCCCGGGAGAAAGGCTGACTGAAAAGACGGTATCCTCCCTTCTGGCTCTGCGGCAGGCCGGACGCAAGGTCATTGGCGTGGACGAGGAGCTGTGCATCTGGGCCGGCAAGGCGTAAGAGGACTCAGAAAGTGTTAATAGCGAAAATTTTTGATGATTTTTGCTTCATTTTGTTGTATAATATACTTTGTATGATTATGTATAATATTTAGAAAGGAAGGTCTCAACAAATGAGTCACAAACATTTACACAGCATCCATGTGAGTCATTACAAGCACACTGCCGGTTGTGCGACCGAGGTAATGCCGATCCCGGATGTTGTAAAAATTTCCATGTCTCAGCACATTGGAGCGCCTTGCAAACCTTTGGTGCAAAAAGGTGACTACGTAAAAGTAGGACAGGTCATAGGCGATGTGGACGCTTTTGTGAGCGCGCCTATCCATTCCAGTGTGTCCGGCACGGTGACTGGACTTGAAGAGATGAGGTCTGCCAACGGAGGAGTGGACACTCTGGTAGTCATCGAAACCGACAAGAAACAGGAAATTTATGAAGGCGTCAAGCCTCCTGAGGTTGATGATCTGGCAGGATTCATCAAAGCAGTGAGGGACAGCGGAATGGTAGGACTGGGCGGAGCCTCTTTCCCTACTCACATCAAATTCAATCCGAAAAACATCGACGATGTTCACACCCTGATCGTCAACGGCGCAGAGTGTGAGCCATTCATCACCTCCGACCATCGCACGATGCTGGAGGACACCGATGACCTCATCAGCGGCATGCAGCTGGCGATGAAGTACATCGGACTCGACCAGGGTTACATAGGTATCGAAGAAAACAAACCTGATGCCATAGCCCATCTGGACAAGGCGCTGGCTGACAAGGGTATTACGAATATCAAGACTTTCAAGCTCCAGGCCAGATACCCTAAGGGAGCTGAAAGAGTTCTCGTTTACGAGATTACCGGCAAGACCATGGACGCGGGCGTGCTGCCGGCCGACATGGGCGTGATTCTTTCCAATGTAACGACCTTTGCCAAGGTAGGCGAGTATTTCAGAACCGGCATGCCTCTCATTTCCAAGAGGATGACCGTAGACGGCGACGCGGTGGCGGAGCCTAAGAACGTCATCGCCCCGATCGGCACCATGATCAGCGATGTGATCGCTTTCTGCGGCGGCTATAAGCAGGAGCCGAAGAAGATTCTCATGGGCGGACCGATGATGGGCAGAGCCATCTTCTCCGATGAGATGCCGATCGTCAAGAACAATAACGCCATCCTGGCATTTTCCGGCAGCCAGGCGCTGGTAAAGGAAGAAACGGCCTGCATCAACTGCGGCAGATGCCATCAGGCCTGCCCGTTCAACCTGATCCCGACTGCTCTGGCGGACGCTTATGAGAGAAGAGACGCTCAGGCGCTGAGCGATCTGAAAGTAATGCAGTGCATGGAATGCGGAAGCTGTTCCTACGTCTGTCCTGCGAGAAGACCTCTGGGCTTCACCAACAAGCTCGGAAAAGCTCTGGTAAAGGAGGCTGGAATCAAATAATGGAAAAGAAAACTTACAGTAATTTAGTAGTTTCATCAGCGCCTCATATCGTAAGCAACATGGACACCAGCAGGATCATGATGATGGTGATCCTGGCCCTCATGCCTTCGCTGTTTGTGAGCATCTACGTGTTCGGCTTCAGAGTGCTGACGCTGACGCTGGCCTGCGTCGTAGCTTCCGTTTTCTTCGAGTGGGCCTGGAACAAGCTGATGAAAAGACCACAGACGGTCGGCGACCTCAGCGCTGTGGTTACGGGCGTGCTGATCGCCTTCAACGTTCCTTCGGGACTGCCTTACTGGATCGCCGTTTTAGGTTGCTTTGTCGGTATCGTGATCGTAAAGCAGCTCTTTGGCGGTCTCGGCAAGAACATCGCCAATCCGGCTATCACGGCCAGAATCGTGCTGTTCCTGTCCTTCGCTACTGAAATGACCACCTGGCCGCTGCCGAGAATGGCCGTAGACGCCACCTCGACCGCCACCCCGCTGGGAATCCTCAAGGAAGGCGGCGGAGATCTGCCGAACAACCTGGAAATGTTCCTCGGCTTTATCGGCGGTTCCATGGGTGAGGTCAGCGCCATCGCGCTCCTGGTCGGCGGTCTGTTCCTGATCTGGAAGAAGATCATCAGCCCGATCATCCCGGTATGCTTCATCGGCAGCGTGTTCGTATTCGCCGCCATCTATTACGGAGTGACCGGTACGGGCGACGCTCTGGACATGGCTGTCTTCCACGTACTGGCCGGCGGCGTTATGCTCGGAGCCTTCTTCATGGCGACCGACTACGTGACGACTCCGCTGCTTCCGGCCGGAAAGGTCGTATTCGGTATCGGCTGCGGCCTGATAACCATGATAATAAGACTCTGGGGTCAGTACCCTGAGGGCGTTTCCTTCTCCATACTGATCATGAACTGTCTGACACCGCTTATCAATAACTTCTTCCAGAAGAGAATGTATGGAGGTGCGAAGAAACATGAAAAGTAATACGTTTAAAGAATACATCCAGCCGGTCGTAGTCCTGGTGGCTATCTGTCTGGTGATCACCTTCGCGCTGGCTTATGTCAATTCAATCACCGCGCCGATCATCGCCGACAACACCAAGAGGGCGCAGGACGCGGCCAGAGCTGAGCTGCTGCCGGCGGCCGAAACCTTTGAGCAGTACACCGGCGATCTGGTAGTGCTTTCGCCTGACAAGGTATATGTATCGGACTGCTACATAGCTGAGGGTGCGGGCATGGTAGTGACCGTAGAATCTTCCTCTTACGGCGGACTTCTGACCGCTATGGTCGGCATCGACAGCGAGGGCGCTGTGACCGGCGTACAGGTAACGGCTCACAACGACACCATGGGTCTGGGCACCAAGGCGCACACGCCTGACTACCTCTCCCAGTATCAGGGAGTGACGGAGCTGGCCGGCGCCGACAGCATCAAGGGAGACACCTCCGTTTCGTTCATCAGCGGTGCGACGATCTCCTCCAACGCCCTTTATCAGGCCGTATGCGCAGCGCTTGAACAGTATCAGGCGATCGAAGGAGGTGCTAACTAATGAAAGAAAAAGTAAATAGATTAGCAGTCTTCACCAAGGGCATAATCAAGGAAAACCCGAACCTGGTATTGTTGCTGGGTACATGTCCGACGCTGGCGACCACGTCTTCGGCCTTCAACGGCATGGGTATGGGTATCGCCGCCACCGTCGTGTTGATCTGCTCCAACATCGTAATATCGATCTTAGCCAAGGCAATTCCTGACAAGGTCAGGATCCCGTGCTACATCGTAGTTATCGCCGGCTTTGTAACGCTGGTACAGTTCATCGTACAGGCCTTTGCCGAGCCGCTGTATAACTCGCTGGGCGTGTTCCTGCCGTTGATCGTAGTAAACTGCATCATCCTCGGCAGAGCCGAAATGTTCGCCAACAAGAACGGCGTGCTGGATTCCGCTCTCGACGGAGCCGGCATGGGTCTGGGCTTTACGCTTTCGCTGACCCTCATCGGTGCGGTAAGAGAGATCATCGGTTCCGGCACCATCGGTTCCGGCTTCTTCCTCGGCGGCGACGAGCTGGCCGAAAAGCTGACCATCGCCCTGCCGTTTATTTCCGAGCATCCGATGATGATCGTGGCGCTGGCTCCGGGCGGATTCTTCATCTACGCCTGCGCTATCGCCGTTGTCAACAAGATCCTCACTTCCAAGGGCAAGAAGCCGAGAGAGTTCAGCTGTCAGGGCTGCGCGCTGGCTTCCATCTGTCAGCAGGAGAAGTGCATCAAGGAATTGGATAAATTAGAGAAAGGAGCTGAAAACTAATGGGAGAGTATATAACTATTCTGATTGGTATAATCTTAGTTAACAACTATGTTCTCGCTCAGTTCCTCGGTATCTGTCCGTTCCTCGGCGTATCGAAAAAGCTGGATTCGGCTGTCGGCATGGGTGTGGCCGTTATCTTCGTAATGGTTCTGGCTACCGCCGCCACCTATCCGATCCAGATGCTGCTCAACGACCTGAACATAGGTTACCTGCAGACCATCGTGTTCATCCTCATCATCGCTGCCCTCGTGCAGTTCGTGGAGATGGCACTGAAAAAATTCATTCCGTCGCTGCATAAGGCCCTGGGCGTGTACCTGCCGCTGATCACCACCAACTGTGCTGTTCTCGGCGTGTGCATCAACAACATCGATTCGGGCTACAACTACATGCAGTCGCTGGTCAACTCGTTCGGCGCAGGCGTCGGCTTCCTTCTGGCCATGGTGATCTTCTCCGGCATGAGAAGCAAGCTCGAAGGAAACGACAAGATCCCGGCGCCTTTCCAGGGAGTTCCGATCACCATGACCTCGGCAGCCATTCTGTCGCTGGCCTTTATGGGATTCGGCGGATTAGTGTAAGATAGGAGGCGAAACAAATGAGTGAGATTATGATACCGGTATTGCTGGTAGTCGCGATGGGTTTCGTCTTTGCCGTGATCCTGACTATCGCTTCCAAGATATTCTTCGTACCTGTAGACGAGACCGTTACCAACCTCAGGGCTGAGCTGCCGGGCGCCAACTGCGGAGCCTGCGGCTTTGCCGGCTGCGACGATTACGCGGCGGCCCTGGCTGCTGATCCTTCGATCGGCGCCAACAAGTGCCCGGTCGGCGGTGCTGACGTAGCCGCCAAGCTGGCTGCGATCCTCGGCATCGACGCCGGTTCAACCGAGCCGCAGGTAGCTGTCGTAATGTGTAACGGCAACGCTCAGGCCGCCAAGAAGCTGATGGAATATCAGGGCCTTTCGACCTGCACGGCTGCCAAGCAGCTGTTCGGCGGCGACAACATGTGCCCTTACGGCTGTCTGGGTCTGGGCGACTGCGAGGCCGCCTGCGCTTACGACGCCATCCATGTCTGCGACGGCGTGGCGGTAGTCAACAGAGATGCGTGCGTGGGCTGCGGCGTCTGTGCCAAGACCTGCCCTAACCACGTGATCAGAATTGCTCCGGCCAAGAACAAGGTAGTTGTTCAGTGCCATTCCAAGGACAGCGGCGCCAAGACCAGAAAGGCCTGCACCAACGGCTGCATCGCCTGCAAGAAGTGCGAGAAGGTCTGCAAGTTCGAGGCGATCAAGGTCGAGGACAACCACGCCATGATCGACCCGGAAAAGTGCAAGAACTGCGGTCTGTGCGCCAAGGAGTGTCCGACGGGCGCGATCAACAACATGAGAGCAAAGAGAAAACCGGCAGCTTCTTCCGCTCCGGCTTCCTCCGCTCCTGCGGCTGAAGAAGCAAAAGAAGCGTAAACCAACCTTTCTAATATGATAAAAATATGATAAAAACCACCCGCACCAAAGACGGCGCGGGTGGTTTTGACTGTGGACAAACTCCGCTGCAAACAAATCCCGCCGCAGACAGCCCCGCCAGACCTGAGTCAGCTCGATGTTGGCTTTTTGCTGCGCCTGAGCCAAAACAGACAACGTCGGCGGCCGATGCCATTTCGCCCGTATGTTGTAATTAAAGAGCGAGCTTGGTTTTTGTTACAACATTTTTGCGGCGAACCGTACCCACACAGTCAGTAAAAGCAACCAATGTTGTATTTTTGCGGCAAAGCTGCACTGGTTACAACATTTTGGTTGTAATCACGGCAGGAATTTGCAAAATATTACAACATCGCGCCCAAGTCGCTCGCAAAAACGGCCCGGCTGACGCTCAATTGTTGTAGTTTTTTGTTTATAGGCAAAAAACTACAACATTCACCATTAAACGAAGAGAAAACCAGCAGCATCCCCAGATAAATTCACTAATGAAGTTGCCTGGGGGTTTGTCGACACTCTGAACCACCTCCGCCAAAGACGGCGCGGGTGGTTTGTTCTGTTGCTCAAACTTGGTTTTTGGCTAACAAAAAGCGCGCACTACGGCCTTAAGGCTCGGGCACCGGGTCCATGGTCGCGGCCATCTCCCAGAGCACATCCATATCGCAGGTGCCCTGCAGCATGTAAAAATCAGTGCCGTCGGTCCAGAAGAGGGCGTTGGTCCCTTCCTTGCGGTAAGAGTAACCTTTAAAGCCGTTTATGGAAACCTCTCTGAAGTCGGCGTTTTCGTTGTCGATGCCAACTGTAGAATTTGTGATGCCGTAGGAACGAATATAGAGAATAAGGTATCCTTTTTTGTCAGAACATTCAAAGCCAAAAGAGGCATCATCGTTATATTCTTTATCAATTGTGTAACCGCCCGGAATCTGAGGATCTAATGAAACCGGCGGCAGCTCTCCCTCTCTTTCAAAAGTAACATCCAGCGTACCATACAGATCATTTTGCGTTTCGTTCCACTGTATCTTTGGCTCCGTCGACGCCTTTTCCGGTTGAGACTTTACCGCGGCGTAACAGGTGACAGCAAAAAGCATCAGAGCGATGAGAACGATCAGAGCTCTTCTTATGCGGCGGCGGCCGACGCTGACGTAGCGATAGCCGGACTGCCGCGTGAGACAGGCGATCTTGTCGCTGAACGCAGCAGAAA
This sequence comes from uncultured Clostridia bacterium, assembly GCA_944382925.1. Taxonomy (GTDB): domain Bacteria; phylum Bacillota; class Clostridia; order Peptostreptococcales; family Anaerovoracaceae; genus Fimisoma. The sequence continues at coordinate 24,898 of CALWNX010000025.1, forward strand.
ATTCGTGATCCTCGTATGGATTTGCAAAGTTGTCCAGCCAGGCAAATTCATCATTGAGCGCCTGGCGGAGAGCCGATCGGTATGTATTGTTCATAATTCATAACCTTCTTCGATAAGCAGATGGCGCAGCATCAATCTGGCGCGCTGGACGCGCTTTTTTACGCTTTCAAGAGAAGCGCCAAGCAGGCTGGCTGTTTCCCCCAGAGAATAGCCGTATACGTGGTAAAGATAGAGCGCGTCGCGGTAAATATCCGGCAGCTTGAGGATACATTCGGTCAGCTGCTTTTCCGCAACCTGTTCAAACAGCTCGTCGATATTGCCTCTTGTGCGGTCAAGAAACTCGAGCTCTTCTTCAAAGCCATGGCAGGCTTGTTTTTTCATCGTCAACGCTGCATTTCTAGTAATAATAACCGTAAAATTCCTCGTTTGGGGACAAGAAACTTCGCCGACTTTGTGCATGTTACGGGCGATGCGCAGCAGCGCTTCCTGCACGGCGTCCTCTGACAGCTGTTCGTCGCCCAGGATCTGCCGCGCAATATAGAACATCAGCCGGCTGTAGCGTTCGTAAAGCGCGGCGAATTTTGCCCTGTCTTCATCTGTGTCGATCATTGCCAGATATAGCGAAAGCATCTGATAATTCCTCCTGCCAAGCTTCTGCTCTCATTATAGCTGATATGTAAACAGAAATAAACTTAAATATTTTATTTTCTCCTGTCCCTAAATGCCGGCGAAGGTGGTTTATATGGATAAAGGGGTCAGATTGTTAGTGGAAAGAGGGGAATCATGATGGGAAAAACGAGTCACGTTAAAAAAAGCACAAAAATTATCATAATCGTTTGCTGCGTGATCGTTGTATGCGCCGTTGTTTTCAAATTATGCGAAAGCAACTGATTTTTAGTCATCAGCTTTGTGGGGGGGCGGGAAACCTTAACATTACATAGAACAATGACAAGCGGGACCCCGCCTCTCGCAGAAACAAGAACAGAAGGGGAGGGACAGCGATGAAAACTCTGTTAAAAAAATACGCGCCGCTCAAATGGTATATATGCCTGCTCATAATTCTGCTTGCAACCAGCATAGTGGGCATCGTGTATGTGGTTTATGTCAACTTCTACTTTTGCGAAACCCTGATATACACGGGAACTCCTCCTTTTACCTGGGGTGTGGATGAAGGCTGGGGCACAAACGTTTTATTCTATCTGGCAGACGCCGTATTTACGTGGATGATGTGGCTTTCCATGGGGCTGATATTCCGCGCTCTGAAGAACAACTCTATAGTCGATAACAGATTCCTTAACGTGCAGTTTCCGATTGCCGGCGCTGTATTGCTCATATATTCCGGATTTTGCACAGAAGTATTTAAAAATCAGGTGCTGCGCACCTTTGAGGAGCACCCGGCGCCGTTCATATACGAAGGCGGCGAAGTAACGGTTGCGTCCTTGTTCTTTCCGCTGATAATTATGAGCATTTTGTTTTTGTATATAGGAATTTTTCAGCTTCGTTACATCAAAAAAAGCAAGACACAGGAGTGTTGCCTGAACAATTGAATTTTAAAAAGCAAATATGGTATAATCATAATGATAGCGTTTTAAGCTTTCAGAAAACATGATAAAGAGAGGACAGACGCAATTATGAAAACCATTTTGTTTAACGGCAAGGTGCAAACTGGCGACGGCGGGTACTGTGAGGCGCTGCTGATGGAAGACGGCGTGATCACGGCCGTGGGCACGAACGCAGAAATCCTGGAGCTTGCAGATGAAAACACAAAGAGCCTGGATCTTGGCGGCAGGCTGGTGCTGCCGGGCTTCAACGACAGCCACATGCACTTTTTAAATGTGGGATACAATTTTTCTCAGGTCGACCTCAGCAAAACGAAATCTATTGCTGAGGCGCTTGAGCTGTGCAGAGAATACATACGCCAAAATAATGTGGAAAAAGGCCGCTGGGTGCAGTGCTTCGGCTGGAATGAGGACAACTGGAGCGACAAACGCCCTCTCGACCGCCGCGATCTCGATCAGATCTCGACGGAGCATCCGATCCTGGCAGCCAGAGTCTGCACGCACGCGACAGCCGTCAATTCAAAGGCGCTTGAGCTTTTAAACATCAGAAAAGGCTCTCCGCAGCCGGAAACAGGCGCGTTTGAGGTGGACCGGGACGGCGAGCCGACCGGCATGCTCTACGAAATGCTTTCTCAGGTGAGCAGCATCATTCCGGAGCCGACCGTAGAGGAAATCAAAAAGATGATCGCCGACATGGGCCGGGCGGCTTCCGCCAAGGGGCTTACCTCCGTGCAGTCAGACGATCTTGAAAGCGTGCCGGGCAATAATTTCCGCAACGTGATCACCGCTTTTCAGGAGCTGGCCGGCGCTGGCGAGCTGCCGGTGCGCGTCTACGAGCAGTGCCGTCTGACGGATATGGCAGCGTACAGACGTTTTGCTGAAGCCGGCTATCGCGTCGGTATGGGCAACGATGTTTTCCGTCTCGGAGCCCTGAAAACTTTCTGCGACGGTTCGCTGGGCGCGCGTACCGCCTGGCTCAAGGATGACTACAGCGATGCGCCGGGCGTGAAGGGCATCAGCATTTACGAAAAAGACGAAGATCTGGAGGAGCTGGTGCAGGCGGCTCACGATGACGGCATGTCCGTGGCTATTCACTGCATAGGCGACGCTGCGGCTGAGCAGGCGGTCAGAGCTATCGAAAAAGCCATCGCCCGCAATCCGCACACGCATAACCGCCATGGCATCGTCCACGCACAGATTCTCAACGCCGATCTGATTGAAAGAATCAGGGCGGCCGGCATCATCGCCTATATTCAGCCTGTCTTTCTCGAATATGACCTGCACATCGCCGAAGACCGCGTGGGTAGCGAACGTCTCAAGGACAGCTATGCTTTCCGCCAGATGTACGAGAAAGGCATCAAGGTGCCGTTTGGCACCGATTCGCCGGTAGAAGATTTCAATCCGCTGAAAAACCTCTACTGCGCCGTGACCGGCAAGGATTTTAACGGTTATCCGCCGCAGGGATGGCACAAGGAAAAGCTGTTTACGCTCGCGCAGGCCGTGGAGTGCTACACGCAGCATCCGGCTTACGCATCCTTTGAAGAAGAGAAAAAGGGCCTGCTTGCGCCCGGCTTCCTGGCCGATATGGTTGTCTTTGAGCAGGATCTGTTTGCGATCGCACCGGAGGAAATCAAGGACGCCGAGGTTTACATGACGATCATGGGCGGAAAGATTAGATACAAAAAAGGTGAGTAAATGGCAGAGATAAAAAAAGAAAAGGCGGACTTCAGCCGCAGCAATCTGCGCAGCCTCGACGTTTCCAGAGACGAGCACATCGTCAGCCTGGACTGCCGGGAAAATCCGCTCATTTTTATAAAGAGCAACGTGCCCGCAGCGCCCGCGTCTGCGCGGGGCGAATTGATCCTGCGTGCCTGCAAGGGCGGAACGGTCGGCCTGCAGTACAGCCCTTTGGAGGGGCAGAATTATTATGCTTACGCCGACGAAGGCTACAGGTTTGAGGGCTGGTACGATGTGCTCGGAGACCGTCTTTCGCGCGAGGCCGTCTGGCACGACGCCTATGGCACTGCCCGCGAGATTTTCGCTATGTTTGTGAAAGCGTGAGTTTGTAACAATCAAAGATAAAAACTGTTTTCTGCCCTGTCTGCGTACATCGCTTCGAGCTCCTGCTTGTGATAAAGATAGCCGGGATCGCTGAAATAGCGGGCGCCGGCCGGGCAGTTTTCTATGCAGGCGTTGCATTTGATGCAGATGCCGCTGCGCTGGCGCGGATCTTCCGCAGCGATCGAACCCATCGGGCAGACGCGGGCGCAGAGGCCGCAGCCGATGCAGGAAGGCGAAACCTGCGGTACCACCTTGCGGATGTCGATCGGTTCGCCCCGGCGGTCGCGCGGCTGGTAATAGCCGCCGTATTCCGGGCCCGGTTGACCGGGAACGGACAGCGTTTCTGCTTTGTGCGCGCCGGAAGCGATCTTCTGCGCTGCTTTGGCCGCAAAGGCTTTTATCTCTGCAAAGTCGGCAGCATCCGGCCTGCCGCAGCCGAGCGTATGAGAAAACGCATGCCGGCAGACGGCCGCGCCGCCGGCGGCGACAGAAAAACCCCGCGACGCAAGAAGCTCGCAAAGCTCCCGCAGCGCGTTGTCAAAAGCGCGGTTGCCAAAAGTCACGAGCGCGATGGCCGCCGCGCCGCGGCCTTCGATCGTATGCAGGTATTTGAGCAGCACGTTCGGTACGCGGCCGGCATAGGTCGGCACGCCGAAGACCACGATGTCTTCTTTGCTGACAGGCGGAAAGCTCTGCCGCGCTGCCGGCAGTGTGAAATCGTAGATGCAAATGTCCGCACCGCCGCCGGCCTCTGCCAGTGCGCCGGCGCAGGCTGCGCACACGCGGGCGGTATCGCCCAGCGGACTGAAAAATATTTCCCAAATTTTCATGATGGCCTCCCTGCAGTCTCTTCGGTTCATGCCTTTTCCGATCATGCCTTTTCGGCTTTTCACCGCTCTTTTCTAAAAAAGCACTTCTCAAGTTGAATTTTGCAGAATTTTTCACCTCTTTTCCGCGAATCGCTGCTTCTGCAAGTTGAAAGTCAATGCTTTCTTTTCTTTTAGACGTGATTGCGTTGTCAAAGAGAAAAGGAAAGACTCATGTGCAAGGTGATAAAACCACGTTTTCAACTTGGCCGTGCTCGATACCGCAAGATAGAGGAGAAAAATTCTGCAAAATTCATCTTGGCAAGCGGCATTTTGGGGGTTTGGTGGAGAAAGCAAGCTTGCCGGCATCCGCAAGCCGCCGGCAACCCAAGCCGCCGGCATCCTCAAGCCGCCGGCAACCCAAGCCGCCGGCAACCCCAAGCCGCCGGCATCCGCAAGCCGCCGGCATCCCCAAGCCGCCGGCAGCGCCCTTACACGTTCAGGTGCGGCAGCTTGTCGTAAAGTACGGCCGCGACAATACCGATGAGAATCCCGCTGATGAGCCCGGAAAACAGCAGCACCGCGAAATACGACATCAGCTTGAAGTTGGACATAATCAGACAGGCGACCAGCAGCTGACCCAGATTGTGAAAAACGCCGCCCGCCATGCTGACGCCCACCATGCTGAAAAGCCCCGTGCGATAAAGCAGGTACATGACCACGATGCTGAGAACGCCGCCGGCGAACGAATAAATCGCCCCGAACAGGCCGGTGAACAAAAGCCCCGTGATGAGGATGCGCACGCAGTTGATGATAAAAGCGTACTTGAAGCCCAGACGGTAGATGGCGATCACGATCACCAGATTGGCAAGCCCCAGCTTGATGCCCGGAATCGGTACCGGCAGAGGAATCAGCGCCTCAATATACGAAAAGATCATCGCCATCGCCGCCAGAATAGCGCTGAGGGCGAGCCGCTTGGTGCGCAGAGCATAAGTGCGCGCCTTGGGTTTCGGCGAAGGCATGGACGACGGCCTCTGCGCCGCCGGCTTTTTATCCGGTGATGACATCGACCTCACCCCCTTCGTCCGAGGTGATTTCCACGATCACCCGGTTGGGCAGACAGACGATAGAATCGTTGGTCTTTGCGATCGGCCGCGTGTTGACGCAGACCTGATTGGCGCAGTCCGAATAAGTCATTGAAACCACACCGTCTTTTATGGTAATATTATTGGTGTGACCCTGCTGACGGACCTCGATCACACGGTCCTCGGACAGAGGATAAATGCCGTAGACTTCGTTGTCAACCGTGACCACTACGTTGTCACCCTCGGCGCTGTCGCCCAGAGAAACGACAGAAACGGCCAGTCCTGTTATTAAGATCACCAGAAAGAGGACAATATCCGCTTTTTTTATCATCATAAGCTCCAAAGGTAATTAAGATATGAAAAAACTCACAAGAGCAATAATTCTCAGCTTTATCCTTGCACTGCTTATTATACCACAGGCGGGCTGCAATGCCCAAGCCCCAAAAAACTATCAGGGGATTTCCAAGACCAGCTTTCACCTGGACACGGTCTGCACGATCACCGTCTATTCCCTAAAAGACGGGACGCTTGAGGCGTCTGGCAGCCAGGAACAGGAGCAGGAAGTGCTGCAGCTGATCACCGAAGCCTTCAAGCTGTGCGACGATTATGAAAAACAATTGAGCAGAACCATCGAGGGCAGCGATATTTACAGAATCAACCACGCCGGCGGCCAGTGGGTGGAGGTGGAAGAGGACACCATCGAGGTGCTCGAAAAGGGTCTCCGCTACGGCGAGCTTTCCGGCGGTCGCTTTGATATTACGATCGGCGACGTCTCCGCCCTGTGGGACTTTCACGAGGAAGACGAGGAAGGGCAGCGGACAGGCACGTTGCCGGACGAGCAGCAGCTGGCCGAGGCCGTGACCCACGTCGACTACCGCAACATCGAGATCGACGGCCGGCGCGTCAGACTCAAGGATCCTGCCGCCACTATCGATCTGGGAGGCATCGCCAAGGGCTATATTGCCGACCGCACGGCTGAATTTCTGCAGGAAAAGGGCGTCACCAGCGCCATCGTCGACCTGGGCGGCAACATCGTCATCATCGGGCAGAAAGGAACTTCTCTGCAGGACGGCGCCGGAAGCGACTTTTCCATCGGCATCGCCTCGCCTGTCTCCGGCCGCGGCGAGCTGCTGGGAGCGGTAACCTGCAGCGACAAGACCGTCGTCACTTCCGGCACTTATGAAAGATATTTTGAGATCGACGGCGTGCGCTATCACCACGTGCTGGACCCGGAAAACGGCTACCCGTTCGCCACGGATCTGCTGGCGGTCACGGTCATCGGCGAGCGCGGCATGTCGGCTGACTGCGACGGCCTCAGCACGACCTGTCTGGCTTTGGGCAGCGAAGAGGCTGCCGCTCTGATCAGGGAGCTGGCTGAGACGGAAGACATCGGCGCGGTGCTGGTCGATGAAGACGGCGAGGTTACGGTCATCAACGTAGACGGCTATACGGAAGCTTGACCGCCGCTGCGAAGGCCGGATCGCCGCGACTCCCTCTAAACAGGCAAGATCAGGCCTGCAAGGGAAGAGAGGACAAAATTTTCTCCTCTAACTGACGGCAATGATCCGTGCAAGGGAATTTTCTGGCTTTTCTGCCTGTCAAGCAGCCAAAAAACAGGCCGATTCCTGCCATAAAGAAGCTCTGCAAGCCATGTTTTATTCTTGAGCGCCGATATAAAAGGCATTAGAGAATAAAATTTTGTCCTCTCTTCCCTTGGAGCGGTGAGTTTGATTAAAAAGAGGGGAAATTCGCGCGCCGCTTCCATCCAGAACCTCACGCGCGCCAGAGCGAAAGCAGCGCGCGGATAGTATCTGTCAGCTTTGCGAGCGGCACAGAGTTATAATAGAAGATGAGGGCGCTGCTCTCCTGATCGGAAATATCCGCGACGGGAGCCATGTGTACGCCGACGGACTTTGCCAGGGCGCAGAGCTCGTCGGCTCTTTTTTTGCTGCGCACGCGCAGGATGAGGTTGATGCCGGATCTGGTGTCCACGGGACGGACCAGCTCGCGGCCATAAGCGTCAAAGGCCGCCAGCGCCGTCTGCAGCTTCTGCGCATAGAGCTTGCGCAGGCGACGAAGCCCCGTATAGTAATAGCCCCTTTCCATAAAAAGCGCCAACGTCAGCTGCTCCGCCTTGGAACAAGTCTGGCTGTAGCGTCCCCTGATCTGCGCGAAGACTTGGGCCAGCGCGGGCGGCAGCACCATGTAGGAAATTTTGATGGCCGCAAAGAGAGTCGACGAGAAGGAACCCAGATAGACCACCAGCCCGGCGCGGTCCAGGCTTTGCAGTGCCGGCAGCGGTTTGCTGAAATAGCGCAGCTCGCTGTCGTAGTCGTCTTCGATGATCACGCTTTTGTTTTCGGCCGCCCAGGCCAGCAGCCGGTAGCGAGCCGCGGCCGGCATGACCGCTCCGGTCGGGAACTGGTTGGAAGGGCTGACGTAGACGGCGGAAGAAATGTTGACCGGCAGACGCGAAATATCGATGCCGTCGCTGTGGACGGGGATGTGCGAGATGGCAAAGCCGCTGTCGCGGAACATGTTCTGCACCGGCAGGTAGCCGGGGCTTTCCAGGGAAACGTGATTGATGTCAAGGCGGGCGAGGATGCGGCAGAGCTGCGCCGTGATCTGCTGCGTGCCGGCGCCGATGACGATCTGCTCGGGACTGGCCGTCACTCCGCGCGAGGAATAAAGATACCTGGCTATCTCTCTGCGCAGCGGCAGCTCGCCCTGTGGGTCGCTTTCGCAGAGCAGCTGCTCGTAATGCTCGTTGAAGACGGCGGCGCTGCATTTCTTCCATTTGTTGAAATCGAAGCAGCAGCTGTCGTAAAGATAAGACGGCGCTTCGGCACGGGCTTGCGCATCACCGGCATACGCCCGGCCGCGGGCGTCCCCGCTTTCTGCGGCAGGCTGAAAAGCCGCCGCCACATAGTAGCCGGACTGCGGGCGGCTGGCGATGTATCCCTCCACCAGCAGCTGGTTGTATGCCTGCTGCACGGTGGTGACGCTCAGAGCAAGATCGCGGGCCAGGGCGCGCAGCGAAGGAAGCTTTTCGCCGGCAGCCAGCGAACCGGCGGTGATGCGCTGCTTGATGCGTTCATATAACTGTATATACAGAGGAATGGATAAACTGTGATCTAATTCGATAATTATCGGCTTCATAAGCTGTTCCCCTTTAAACTGTATATGTAAAAATAAATAATTTTGCATATTTTAATAATAACATTATGGGTGTATTATAATACAGTAAAAAAATTATTGCAAGCGAGGACATGACAATGAATGACAGCAAGAGAAAAATGAACGGAAACGACAGGACCGGAATTCTGGTGATGACGGCGCTGATGATCTGCCTGGTGATGGTCGCCACCCTGAGCATCAGGATTCCCAGTCCGTTTACGCAAGGATACGTACATCTGGGAGACACGATGGTGTTCCTCTCGGTGCTGCTTTTAGGCAGAAATCGCGGCGCGCTGGCAGCCGGCCTCGGCTCGGGTCTGGCTGACGTGGTCGGCGGCTATGTGGCCTACGCGCCCTTTACTCTTGTGATCAAGGGGCTGATGGGCTTCATCATGGGCGCCTTCATCGCCGCCTGCCTCAAAAAACAAAAGCACCACGCCAGGATCGGCTCGGTGCCTGTAATAGAGATAATCGGCATGGTGCTGGCCGGGATCGAGATGGTCATCGGCTACGCGCTGGTCGACGGAATGCTGGCCGGAAACCTCATCACCGGCTTTCTGGGCGCGCCTTTTAACGTCGGCCAGTTCGTGGTGGGGCTGATTCTGGCCACGCTGCTGGCGATGGCGCTGTATAAGACGCCGGCCAGAAAATACTTCGTCTATCGCCTCGACGAAATCAAATAAGCGGGTCGCTGATCAGACCAGGCCGTACTTTACCAGAAATCTGGCCGCGGCCAGCTGCTGCGAAAACAGGCGCACGAGGCTGCGGCTGAGGAAAAGACTGCCCGCGCCTTTTTCCTTCAGATTGTCGGCGATGAGAAAGCAGATGATCTGCGCGTTGGAAAGCTCCCGCAGCCGCCTGATGAGACCGGCGGTGCCGGGGATATTTAAAGGATCGCGCTTGAAGCCTGCGATCGTACCCTCAAGCTGCTTGCGGGCCGGCAGACAGACGGCGGCAAGCTTTTCCAGAAACAGCTCCCTGGTGTAGATCAGCGCCGGATCGAGGCCGAAGACATAAGCAGCGGCGTCAGCCAGCTTTACGTCGGCCTTGCCGAAAGCGCCGGCGGCAAAGGTATAGTAGCTGCCGGAAAAGATGCCCAGCGCTTTCATCGCTTCCAGATAACCAAGGCGCATGATGCGTTTTGAATTGTGTACATCAAAGATAAGCGTGCTCCCCAGCTCCCACTTTGACTCGACAACGGTCAGGTTTGGAGCTTCTTTGAGCGGCTGACTGTTCAGGATGCCAAGAGCGTTGAGCTTGACGGCGATCACGCGTCCGGCGCCTTTTGCCAGCGCCATACCGACCGGCAGCACATCGGCGTAGCCGCCGTCGATATAGTCGCGCCCGTCTATTTCATAGGCGTGCAGAGCCGGAAACACCGAGGAGCTGGCCATGATGTAGTCGATCAGGCGGCCGCGCGGAATATCCTCGCGAAAGAGGCGGTGCGGCTTAAGCCCCAGCTTTTCCACCACCACCAGACCGTACTCGATCGGTGAACGGCGCACCCTGTCCTCGTCGATATATTTTTCCAGCAGCTTCTTGAGCCCGCCGGCGCTCACGCCGCCCCGCAGGATCACTTCCCGCGCGTAATCAAGCGGCTGACCGCCCTCCGGCACGTCAAAGACCATGTGCGTCTCGATTTCCCGCCACAACGCGATGGTGGCCTCAAGATCCCCCTGGCAGACCATGGCGCCGTTGATCGCCCCTACGGACGCGCCGGTGACGATGTCGATGCCGGTTCCCGTTTCTGCCAGCGCCTGCCAGACGCCGGCCTCATAAGCCCCGCGGGAACCGCCGCCGCTGAGAACGAGGGCGGTCTTTTTGTGTTCATATGCCATGATGCGCTCCTTTCTCTTACTATTTAATATATCCAAAAGGCTACCAAAAATCTACTGAAAATGTTATAATATACATGCCGTCGCGCGGCCGCCCAAAAGAGGCGCGGCCAAAAGAGGCGGCAGAAAGAAGGAGTTTATGGATAGGAGATTGCAGGACATCCTCAAAAAATCAAGCTCGGTCGTGTTTTTCGGCGGCGCCGGAGTTTCCACCGAAAGCGGTATTCCTGATTTCCGCTCGGAAAAGGGGCTCTACAAGGCCCGGCAGGAATACGGCTACCCGCCGGAGGAGATCCTTTCGCGGACTTTTTTTGACCGCCACACGGAAATATTTTTTGATTACTATAAAAAGAACCTGATCTATCTGAACGCCCAGCCCAACAAGGCGCACAGAGCGCTGGCGATGCTGGAGAAAAACGGCCTGCTCAAGGCGGTCATCACGCAGAACATCGACGGTCTGCATCAGAAAGCGGGCAGCCGCAAGGTCTACGAGCTGCACGGCAGCGTCCTGCGCAACTACTGCATGGACTGCGGCAAGTTTTATGACACCGCCTATATCATGGATGAGGCTAACTGCCGCGGCGGCATACCGCGCTGCCGGGAGTGCGGCGGCATCGTCAAGCCGGACGTGGTGCTCTACGAGGAAAGCCTCGACACTTCCTGCCTGACGGGGGCGGTAGAAGCGATCGAAAGAGCCGAAACGCTGATCATCGGCGGCACCTCGCTGGCCGTTTATCCGGCGGCAGGTTTGATAAGCTATTTTCGCGGGAATAATTTAGTGTTGATAAATAAAGAGCCGACGCCTTACGACAGCAGGGCGGATCTGGTGATAAACGACTACATAGGAAAGGTTATGGAAATAAACGAATGAATATTTTAGTAGCAAACGACGACGGCATCAAGGCCCGCGGCCTGGCGGAGCTGGTCAGGGCTCTTGCCGGCGCCGGCAATGTTTACGTGGCTGCGCCCGATTCGCAGCGCAGTGCCAGCAGCCATGCGCTCAGCGTCAACGATGAACTCACGATGACAAAGGTGGATTTTGCCGGGGCGGCCATGGCCTTCAAGGTGAGCGGCACGCCGGCGGACTGCGTCAAGCTGGCGCTTTATGTGCTGCGCAAAAAGGGCATCGACATCGATGTCGTCTACTCCGGCATCAACCACGGCGGCAACCTCGGCACCGATACCATGTATTCTGGTACTGTATCGGCGGCGGCCGAGGGGCTTTTCAACGGACTGCCGGCCGTAGCCGTTTCCGTCAACGACCACCAGGCTGCGTACTTTGAAACCGCCTGCCGCCTGGCGCTTTCCGTGCTGCCGCACGTGCTGCAGGATAAGGCCAGACTGGGCGTGGTGAGCATCAACACGCCGAACCTGCCGCCAGAGCAGATTCGCGGCGTAAAGACAGCCGTGCTCGGCCCGGTCAAGTATCACGAATGGTTCAACGTGGTCAGAGACGAGGGCGAGAAGGTCACCTACAGCTATTCCGGCACGCCGAAAAACATGGACTGCTGGAGCGCGGAGACGGACGCGCGCCTCGTGCGCGAGGGCTATGCGACGATCTCTTCCGTCAAGTACGATCAGAGCGACGCAGAAGGAAACGCCGTCATTGAAAAGTGGGAGCTGGAGCTCTAGGCCGCGGCAGATTTTCAACAGAGGAGGTAAAAATGAGCGAGATCATAAGATTCACTAAAGAGGATACAATACTTGTCATCATAGATATGCAGGAGCGGCTGCTGCCGGCCATGTGCGAGCGCGAGCGCACGGAGGATCACACCCTGCGGCTGGTGCGCGGGCTCAATGTGCTGGGCGTTCCCAAGCTGGTCACCACGCAGTACGCCAGGGGACTGGGGCAGACGGTTGAAACGCTGGCCGCAGAGCTTGCAGACTGCCCGATCTTTGACAAGACGGCTTTCAGCGCCTACAAAGACGAGGCTTTCCGCGCGGCTCTGGAAAAGACCGGCCGCAAAACCGTAATTCTCAGCGGCGTGGAGGCGCACGTATGCGTGCTGCAGACCGCGCTCGATCTGATCGAACACGGCTACCGGGTGGCGCTGGCCATGGACTGCGTCAGCTCCAGAGCGGCCGAAAGCGTGCGCATAGCCGAAAAGACGCTGATGGCGGCAGGCGCCGTGCTGACGAGCTGCGAGAGCATTCTCTTCGAGCTTCTGGGCAGCGCTAAAGCGCCTGAATTCAAACAGATTTCTGCGATAGTAAAATAGGGGTATCATGGTATTAGCGAACGACTTTGACAATTTGACAGATAAAGATATAGAACTTCTGAACACTTACTTTGACGGCTTTGACTATCAGTCGTCGAGCCACACTTTTCTGGCCAACTACATCTGGCGCAACACGCACAAGCTTTCCTGGCAGATCGTGGACGGCTATCTTTTCGTGGCCGGCCTGGGAAACACCGAGCCGGAGGAAGAGGAGTATTTTGCTTCCTTCCCGCTGACTTGCGATGGCAGCTATGAGCCGCAGCGCGTGCGCACGGCCGTCGCCAAGGTGAAGGAGATTTTCGCCGGCAAGGGGCAGGAATTTCACATGGGACTGGTGCCCGCTCCGCTGGTGCCTGCCTTTCGGGAAGCCTTCGGTGGCGAGGCGGAGCTGACGCACGACCGCGACGACGACGATTACGTTTACCTCAAGAGCGATCTGGTGACGCTGGGCGGCCGCAAGCTGCATCAGAAGAAAAACCATCTCGATTATTTCCTGCGCAACACGGAATTCACTTACGAGGAAGCGACGCCGGAGATGGTGCCGGAGATCATGGATTATGTCTACAGCAAGAACGAGTACAAGCTGGGCGAAACGCCGGAGGAGTGGAAGACGATCCTGGAGATGGAGACGGTCGCCATCGGCGAATTGCTCAAGTTCGTGGGCAAGGGCCTGCTTTCTGGTGTGATCAGGATCGGCGGCAAGATCGAGGCGGTGACCCTGGGCGAATTTGCCCGCACGAACAGCCGCGAAACCGTCATCGTACACGTGGAAAAGGCCGACGACCGCATACGCGGGCTCTATCAGGCGATCAACAACGAATTCTGCAAGCGTCTGCCGCCGGAGACGATCTACGTCAACCGCGAGGAGGACATGGGTCTTGAGAATCTCCGCCAGACTAAGCTTTCCTACAAGCCGTACAAGCTGGCGGAAAAATTCGCCGTCACTTTCAGATAGGTTCTTTCTGACGGCTGACCGCTGGCCGGCCGCCTGGCTGATTGGCCGTCGGCCGCGTGATTGTTAATTTAACTACTTTCGCCGTAGCCCTTTGAATTTAGACATCGTTATGATAAAATAGCTATGATGGAAGTTTGCGGCGCCAAACTGGCGGCAGATTTCAGACAAAAGTATGGCATAAGGTAAATCAAATATTATCTTAAGGAGGATATACGAATGAAAGAAGTTGTAATCGTAAGCGCTGTAAGAACACCTATGGGCAGCTTTGGCGGGTCACTGAAGAATGTTCCTACCAGAACGCTGGGAGCCATCGTTATCAAAGAGGCTATCAAGAGAGCCGGCATCAAGCCTGAGATGGTTGAAGAGGTTATCATGGGTACGGTACTGCAGGGAGCCCTGGGCCAGAACGTAGCCAGACAGATGACTCTTGACGCGGGACTGCCTAAGGAAGTGCCTGCGATGACTATCAATAAAGTCTGCGGTTCCGGTCTGAGAGCCATCGAGCTGGCTGCCCAGATCATCAAGGCCGGAGACGCCGACATCCTGGTTGCCGGTGGCGCTGAGAACATGTCCGCTGCCGCCTATGCGATCCCTTCCGCCAGATGGGGAGCCAGAATGAACGACACCAAGCTGATCGACATGATGACCAACGACGGTCTGACCGACGCTTTCTATCATTATCACATGGGCATCACTGCTGAGAACGTAGCTGAGCAGTGGGGCATCACCAGAGAAGAGCTGGACGAGTTCTCGACCGTTTCCCAGAACAGAGCTGAGGCTGCTATCAAGGCCGGCAAGTTCAAGGACGAGATCGTTCCGGTAGAGATCCCGCAGAAGAAGGGCGATCCAGTCGTATTCGACACCGACGAATTCCCGAGATTCGGCACTACCATCGACAAGCTGGCCAAGCTGAAGCCTGCTTTCAAGAAGGACGGTATCGTAACTGCCGGTAACGCTTCCGGTATCAACGACGCCGGCGCTGCCGTAGTAGTAATGTCCAAGGAAAAGGCTGACGAGCTGGGCATCAAGCCGATGTGCAAGATCGTTTCCTACGCTTCCGCAGGCGTTGAGCCTTCCATCATGGGCGTAGGTCCTGTTCCTGCTTCCGAAAAGGCTCTCAAGAAGGCGGGCCTGACCATCAAGGATATGGATCTGGTAGAAGCTAACGAAGCCTTCGCCGCTCAGTCCCTGGCTGTTAGAAAGGACCTCGGTCTGGACCCTGAAAAGACCAACGTTAACGGCGGAGCCGTTGCCCTCGGTCACCCGATCGGAGCTTCCGGCTGCAGAATCCTCATCACTCTGCTCTACGAGATGATCAAGAGAGATTCCAAGTACGGCCTGGCCACCCTCTGCATCGGCGGCGGCATGGGAACTTCCCTCATCATCGAAAGATAATCAAGCGACAGCCACAAGGCACGCAGCAACCGCGGCCCGGCTCGCCGGCAGGCGAGGCGGGCCGCGCTCATAATGAAGACAAACCCCAGGAAGCTTCACCAAGCTTCCTGGGGTTTTCTGCTGCTCGTTTGCGGGCCGGCGGGTGCTTCGGGACGGCGCTTGCTTCTGGCCGGCGAGGGGCTTCGGGCCGGCAAGGGGCAGGACAAGATTTTCTTCTCTAATGCCTTTTCCTTGCGGGCTTAAGAATAAAAGTGGGCCAAGTCAGTAAGAATTTGCTTCTCAAAGCCCGTTTTTTTTGCCTTGCTTGCAGGCGCAGAATCAGCGCCGGGGAGGAGAATTCCTGTATCAGCCACTCCGCACCCGCAACTGCGCCCGCCACCCGGCACTCCGCGCCCGCCGCTGCGCCCGCCGACGCGTCCGCTACCCGGCGCCCGCAAATCATCTACCCATTTCTATTCGGCCATGATATAATTTTGGCAAACATGTCACAAAACAGCCGCCCGCTTGTTTAATATATAGAGAAGAGAAAGGAGGGAGCAGGTGTGAAGACGATTGGCAGCCGCCGCCACCGCCCGGAGCGAGGGCAAAGCGCCGAGCAAGATCGCCGCCCGCGCCCCGGCCGCCGGCAAAGCGCTGAACAGGGCCACCGCCCGGAGCGCGGGCGCATCGCGGAAATGTACGAGCGCTACTATAACCGGCTGATGGTCATCGCCTGCTCCTACACAGGCGAGCGCGCGGCGGCCGAGGATCTGGTGCAGGAGGCCTTTCTCAAGGCGATCCTTTCTTACCGGGCAGAAGGCAGCTTCGTCAGCTGGGCGGGCAAGGTAATCAGAAACGACTATTTCAACAGCCGCAGACGCGAGCAGCGCCTGCAAGCTGGAGACATCGGCGAAATGCCGCTTGAGGCCGGCGTAGATCTTCTGCAGGACTACATTGAAAAAGAGGAGCGGGTGAGAATGGCGGCGATGATAGCCTCGCTTCCTGAACGGTACCGGGATGTGATGATCGACAGCGTGTACCTGCAGGAAGACAATAAGACGATCGCCGCTTCCCGCGGTATCAGCGAAGAAAATGTGCGCCAGCTCAAGTCACGGGCTAAGAAAATGCTCGTGCAGATGAAAGAAAAAGACGAAGGGGAAAATGAAGGAGGGCGAAGATGAAAAATATAGATGAAAAGCCGAGAACAGCGGCTGACGATTTCGACAGATATATAGAAAAGACCATCAATCTGAGGATCAGAAAGATAGCGCTGCAAACCTTTGCCTGCATCATCGCAGCGCTGGTGCTCATCTTTTTCGCTCTCAGCCCGCTGATGAACCTGGCCTTTCCGAACGCCGCCAAGCTCAACGAAAGCGAAGACGGGCAGGAAAGCAGGCTGATGGAGATCATGAGCGCCTATTGCCAGACTCTGTATCCCAACAACGAAGTCTTTTCCCTCGAGGTGGAAAAAGAAGGCTTCGGCTGCTATACGCTGCACCTGCAGATCATCGATCACAGCGTTCCTAGCTTCAGCGGCCTGAAAAATGTGGATATGTCCATGAAGCTTGGCCGGCTCTCGGTCAAGGACGACCCGCAGCTGCTGATGACCTTCAAGCTGGGCAAATTCTACAATCAGTACAGCGAGGATGTGTTCGCACCGCCGGAAGAGGCGCTCGCCGCGCTGGCCGCGCTGCCGGACGAAAGCTTCGTCTATGTAAACGTTACGCAGCAGGAAGCCGCCGCGGTCACGGAGGTGGCGGAAAAAGCCGGCGGACTGCTTGAGTGGCTGCAGATTTACGTGCCGGGAGACGGTTTTCAGCCGGGGGTGCGCATAAACTTTGAAAGCGGCCGGGAAGCTTCCGGGCCGCAGGACGGCGGACGCCAGGCGCCGAACGAGGCGGAGCTTAGGGAAAGATGCCTTGAAAATCTGCGCTTGCTGGACGAAAACTACGATTTGTGGAAGGATATGGGTCTCTACAGCAATTCCACCGTTTTCGGCGCGCGCACAGATCTCTTGAGCGAGCTGATCGGAAAAATCGAAAACGCAGACAGCCTGCAGACGAAAAATTACTGCCTGGCCGGCAGTAAAGAAGAAGTTCTCGCCTATCTGCAAGATACGGAGGGCTGTTATCTGAGCGTAGAAAACAGCCCGGCCGTGTATTAAATGGCAGGCGCGAGAATCAGGCCTTGCCGAGATATTCCTCCAGCGTCAGCCCCTGGCTCATGATTTCCTGAGCGGCCTCGACGCCAACGTAGCGCAGATGCCATGGCTCATAGGCGTAGCCTGTGATATCGGTCTTGTCCTTCAGGTAGCGTACGATGAAGCCGTATTCACTGCAGTGATCGTTGATCCACTGGCCCTCCGGATAGTTGATAAAATCCTGGCTCAGCCCGTAGTTCATGGATTTTGACGTGACATCGACGGCCCAGCCGGTATGATGCTCACTTCTGCCGGGATAAGCCGAACGCAGATTAGCCCACTCGGCTCCATACGTGGCGACGTAGTTATGGTAGATCGAAACCTGCGTGTCGTATGAGCGGTACGTCGAGCAGATCATAAAATTAATCCCCTCATTTTTGGCGTCTTCGAGCATTCGCAGATAGGCGTCGTAAGCCTCGCGTTTGAAATATAGGCCCTGATTAGTAGAAAGCGAGCCGTCGACCGGAACCATGTCAGTCGGCACGTAATCCGCTGAAACAGCGTGCTGCTTGTTGACGAGCACCAGAAGATTGCCGTTGTCGCTTGTAAGCGTATCAAGAGGCTCAGGTATGCCATAAGCGGTCGAGCCGGTTGGCACGGCAGGCTCCTTCTGCTGTTCTTCATATTCTGCCACGCGCTCTTCTATTTCTTCCATAGCACTTTCGCGCACGCTTGCCGCCGCATAAAACAGCTCCTTCAGGCAGCTTGCAGGCACTCCCTCTGCGCTTTTTTCGGCGCCGCCGGTGCTTTCTGAAGAAGCCTCCGTCTGAGCGTTTGTGCTACAGCTGCACAGAGCTAATGCCATTATCGCACAGCACAGGATTATCGTTTTTCTCAGATCTTTCATCACACGTTTCCTTTCTATGCTTACAGTATAATTTCTTTCTGCTGTTCTTGTCAATTCCCTGATATATAAAGGCGGATAAATCTGCTGGATAAATCGCGCCGCAGATGATATAATCCTAAATAGAACAGATTTGGAGGAAATAAAATGGCTGACAATTTTATTCAGGAAATCATCGAAAAAGACCTGCAAACAAAAAAATACGGAGAAAAGGTGCACACGCGCTTCCCGCCGGAGCCGAACGGATATTTGCATATCGGACATGCCAAGTCGATATGCCTTAATTTTTCCACCGCAGCCAAGTACGGCGGCAAGTGCAATTTGAGATATGACGATACCAATCCTGTCAAGGAGGATGTCGAATACGTCGACGCCATCGAGGAGGACGTAAGGTGGCTGGGCTTCGAGTGGGATCAGCGCCTGTGGGCCTCGGACTACTTTGAGCAGATGTACGAGGCGGCTGTCGAGCTGATTAAGAAAGGGAAGGCTTTCGTCTGCGATCTGAGCGGCGAGGAAATCAGGGCTTACCGCGGCACGCTAACCGAGCCGGGCAAGGAGAGCCCGTACCGCAACAGGAGCATAGAAGAAAATCTCCGCCTTTTTGAGGAAATGAAGGCCGGCAGATACGGCGACGGCGAGAAGGTTCTCCGCGCCAAGATCGACATGGCCTCGCCTAATATCAATATGAGAGATCCTGTCATCTACAGGATCGCCCACGCTTCGCACCACAACACCGGCGATAAATGGTGCATCTATCCGATGTACGACTTTGCCCATCCGATCGAGGACGCCATCGAAGGCATCACGCACTCGATCTGCACGCTGGAGTTTGAAGACCACCGTCCGCTTTACGACTGGGTGCTCAGAGAGGTGGGCTGGTGGCCGCAGCCGCCGCAGCAGATCGAATTCGCCCGCCTTAACCTGACCAACACTGTGATGTCCAAGCGCTATCTCAAGGCGCTGGTCGAAGAAGGGGCCGTTGAGGACTGGGACGATCCGCGCATGCCTACCATCGCCGGCATCCGCCGCCGCGGCTATACGCCGGAGGCAGTGCGCAATTTCTGCGAAGCCATCGGCGTGGCCAAGGCCAACAGCACGGTCGACATTTCCCTGCTCGAACACTGCGTGCGCGAAGACCTGAAAGAAAAGGTGGAGAGCCGCAACGTCATCTTCGACCCGATCAAGGTCATCATCACCAACTATCCGCCGGGTCAGTCGGAGCTCTGCGAGATCGAAAACAACGCGCAGGCGCCGGAAATGGGCACGCGCCAGGTCAGCTTCTCCCGCGAGCTGTGGATCGACGGCGCAGACTTCATGGAAGAACCGCCGAAGAAATATTTCCGCCTCTTCCCGGGCAACGAGGTGCGCCTCAAGGGCGCGTATTTCGTGACCTGCACGGACTTTGTCAAGAACGAGGACGGCAGCATCAAGGAAATCCACTGCACCTACGACCCGGAGACGAGAAGCGGCAACGGCTTTGAAGGCCGCAAGGTCAAGGGCACGATCCACTTCGTAGACGCCGCCACGGCCGTACCTGTCACGGTGCGTCAGTTCGACTACCTGTTCGTCGAAAACGAGCAGGGCGAGATGGTCGCCAATCCTGATAACATCAAGGTTTCAACCGCCTACGCCGAAGCCTCGCTGGCCGCCGCCGAAAAAGGCGAGCGCTTCCAGTTCTTCCGCCACGGCTATTACGTGGCCGACAGCAAGCTGCACACTTCTGAGAAGCCGGTCTTCAATGAGATCGTCGGCCTCAAGAGCTCGTGGAAGCCGGCCAAATAAGCGTTCTTCATTGTAAATACGGCCCGCCGCGCCGCGCCGCTGACAAAAATTGCGCCCGGCCGAAGCCGGCCGCGCTCGGATGAAGCCGCCTGCGCCGCGCCGCTGACAAAAATTGCGCTCGCCGAAGCCGGCCGCGCCGCGCCGCTGACAAATTTTGAAATTTTTTTGAAAAATGTCACGAAATTCAGGTAAAATCGGCTGAATTCTTTTGAAAAAGACTAAAAACTGTAAAAATTCGCTTATTTTTTAAAAAATATCAGCAAATTCGTCGATTTTGCTGACAAAATTTTAGAAAAAACATATTTTTTACAACTTTCACTTCAGGTTACCCTGATCAGAGCACCATTTCTGGCCATTTGCTGACAAATTTCGGGACAATATGAAAAAAAGTCAGCTCTGCCGCGCCCGTCTGCTGACAAAACCGGCGCAGGCCGCACCCGGCCGCCGCGCCCATCTGCGGCACCCGGCCACACCCCGCCGCGTCCGGCCGCGGCTTCGGAAAGAGCCTGCAGAAAAATGAAATTATCCATGCAAAATCGCAGCGCAAGCCACTTGGCATGCAATCCGCGTTTATAATTGGCATGTAATTTGCATTTATTAAATTGCAAGAACTAAAATCAACATACAGCTACCTTTGTTATCAGAGGTAAATCAGGAGGTAAAAAATGAACAAAGAAAAATTTGACATCGATGCGATCCCTGGTGAAAGATGGTTTCCGAAAGAGAGCACATTTGAAGAAGACATGACGGAATACTGGGGCGATTTCGGCGTCTGCTCCGAGGTAGACACGCTCAGGGCGGTGCTGCTGCGCCGGCCGGGCAAGGAAATCGAACATTTCGACGCTCGCGAGGTACGCTTTTCCGATGAACCGATAGATGTAGAACTGATGAGAAAACAGCACGACGAGGTCGCTCAGATATACAGAGATTTCGGCGCCAAGGTTTATTACGTGGAAAACCAGCGCGAGGACAGGCCGAACGCTATTTTCTGCCGGGACCTCATGTTCATGACCCCGGAAGGCGCGATCCTGACCAGACCTGCCATGGCGGCCAGAAGAGGCGAGGAAAGATATATTGCCGAGGCGCTGGGAAAGATCGGCGTACCGATCGTGAGAACGATTTCCGGCGACGGCATGTTTGAAGGCGCCAACGCCATGTGGGTAGACCGCCACACCTGCGTGGTATCGACTGGCAGCCGCTGCAACAGAAGCGGCTTTGAGCAGGTGAAGTACGAGCTCGAAAGAATGGGCGTCGAGGTATGGCACATGCAGCAGCCTTACAGCAACATCCATATCGACGGCCTCATGAGCCCGGCCAGCAACGACACCATCCTCATCCATGCGCCGCAGGTGCCTTATGACATCGTGGACATGCTGAAAAAGAAGGGCTATAAGATACTGGAAGCCCCTTCTAGAACCGAAGTCAGAGAAACCTTCGCCTGCAACTTCGTAGCGCTGGAGCCGGGCTACATCCTGATGCCGGAGGGCAGCCCTCGCACGCGCGAGCTGCTGGAAAAGAACGGCATCAAAGTCAAGACGGTCAATATTTCCGAGATCATGAAGGGCAAGGGCGCGCTGCACTGCATCACCGCTTATCTTAAGAGAGGTTAAGCGCAGCGGACAGGAGGTCAGGCTATGCTCAGCAGATATGTAGAACAGCTTCTGAATATCTACAATTACATCGACGGGATCATCATTACCGACAAGGACGGATATGTCGAGTATTACAAGAATTTCCGCCCTGATTTGAACAACCTCAAGGAATCTGAGGTGCGCCGCAAGCATATCACGGAGGTCTATCCCGATCTGACTGAGGAAACCAGCAGCATTCTCAAGGTGCTGAAAACCGGCAAGCCTATCTCCAACGAATTTCAGGTGCTCAAGACCTTTAAGGGGCAGAGCATCAACGCTATCAATTCTACCCTGCCCATCAGGCAGGACGACGAAATCATCGGCGCGGTAGATGTATCCCGCTACCTTGATCCGCCGTACCAGCGGCAGGACATCGTCATTTCCCTCAAGAAGAACGTCGCCGCCACCAACCTTTATACGGTCGACGACATCATCACCCATTCGCGGGAAATGGAGATGCTCAAGGAGCGCATTCCAATGGTAGCGGATACCGACTCTACCGTGCTGATCTACGGCGAAACCGGCACCGGCAAGGAGATGGTCGCGCAGTCCATCCACACCTCCAGCCGCCGCCGCGGTCATAAGTTCATTTCGCAGAACTGCGCCGCGATCCCGGCCAACCTGCTGGAGAGCATTCTGTTCGGCACCGTCCGGGGCAGCTACACGGGGGCGGAAAACAAGCCGGGGCTCTTTGAGGTCGCACACGGCGGCACGCTCTTTCTCGACGAGATCAACTCGATGGAAAAAAGCGTGCAGTCCAAGATCCTCAAGGCCATCGAGGAAAAGCAGGTTACGCGCCTGGGCGGCTATGAACCGATCAAGACCGATGTCAAGATCATCTCGGCGATCAACAGCGATCCGCTCAAATGCGTGGAAGAGGGGCGCATCAGGAACGACCTCTTCTACCGCCTCAGCGTTGTGCAGCTCAACATACCGCCGCTCAGACGTAGGCGCGAGGACCTGTTCCACCTGGCGGACAGCTTTATCGCTGAATTCAACAGGAGCATGCACCGGGACATCATGGGACTTGACGAAGAGGTCAAGGAGCTTTTCAGCGCCTACGACTGGCCCGGCAACGTGCGCGAGCTACGCAACATCATTGAGGGCGCCTTTAACGTGGCCGGCAGCCGCTTCATTCAGGTCGGCGACTTGCCTGCATACCTGACCAGAAGGCTCTTTTCGCGGCAGACGGCTGACTATCCGCAGGCGGGCCTGCAGGCGCAGAGCGGAAACGAACCGGAGACCTGCCTCACGCTCGAGCAGGCCGTGCAGCAGTACGAGCGGGACTTTATCCTGCGGGCCATAAAGGCCACGGACAGTCTGGTAGAGGCCGCCGCGCTGCTGGGGCTGAGCAAGCAGAACCTCAACTACAAGCTGCATAAGCTGGGCATCGGCAAGGAGGAAACGCAGCGGCCAGGCAAATAGGACTACGGCTGAATTCACAAAGAAAATCCTGCATCTGTAAAAATTTTCTTTACTAATTCTGTAAAGATAGTTTTTACCGGTACAGGATTTTTTTACTGTTTAAAGCTGAAAGCAGTCTGCATTATGGCTTTCAGGCTGGCATAAAATGTGCAATAAGATTAAGATATAAAAACAATGCAAAGGAGGAAGCAAGATGCCAACGTTAAATGACAAGAAAAAGAAAAAGCTCGCTTTTCCGAGCAGCATCCTGATGCTGTTTATCATCATCGTCATTATCACGCTGCTGACCTGGATCGTTCCCGGAGGAAGCTATGAGCGCGTCCTCGATGAGAGCACCGGCCAGACGACAGTAGTACCGGGCAGCTTCGAGTACACCGAGAAAACGCCTGTAGGCCCATTCGACATGTTTGTAGCCTTGCCGAAGGGCTGTATACAGGTAGCGCAGATCCTCTTCATCATGATCTTCGCTTATTACTGGACTTATTCGGTAATGCAGTCGGGAGCTCTTTCCGCTCTGTTCAACCGGCTGCTGACGGGCAAAACCAAGGAAAACAAGTTCTTCATTCCGATCTGTATGACCGTCTTTTCCCTGGCCGGCTCGACCTACGGCGCCATGGACTCCGTCTGGGGTCTGATTCCTGTGTTCACGGCTTTGGCCATCGCGATGGGCTACGATGCGCTGGTAGGCGTCAGCATCACCGCCGTGGCAACCTTTACCGGCTTTGCCGCTGCGACTACCAACCCGTACACGATCGCGGTCGCTCAGTCGATCAGTGAGCTGCCGCTTTATTCCGGCCTGGGCCTCAGATGGGTGGTATGGTTCGTATTTACAGGTACAACTATTCTCTTTGTCATGAGATACGCCTCCAAGATCAAGAAGGACCCGACCAAGAGTCTGGTATACGGACTTGACTATTCGGACTTCAAGCTGGACGACACGGTTGAGGAATTCACCACCAAGCACAAGGTCATCCTCTTCGGCATGCTGGTAACCATCGGCATCATCGTCTGGGGTACGCTGGCGGCAGGTTGGTATCTGGATGAGATGAGCGCCACCTTTATCATTTCGGCCATCATCACCAACATCATCGCCGGCAAGAAGCCTGAGACCATGGTAGATTATCTGGCGACGGCCCTGGCAGGCATGGCCAAGGCGATGCTGGCGGTCGGCTTCTCGCGCGCCATCCTGGTTATCATCACCGAGGGCAACATCCTCGATACCGGTATCAACTTCTTCACCGGCTTCATGGAAGATATGCCGCAGTGGCTGGCAGGCGAAATGATGCTGGTAGTACAGAACATCATCAACTTCTTCATTCCTTCGGGAAGCGGTCAGGCGGCGGCCATCATGCCTATCATGACCCCGATCGCAGACCTCGTGGGCGTGAACAGGCAGATCGCGGTACTGGCATACCAGTTCGGCGACGGCTTCTCCAACATGCTGTGGCCGACTGCCTCCTGCGTAATCATGTGCAGTATCGCCAAGATTCCTCTGAACAAGTGGTACAGATGGTTCCTGCCGCTGTTCGGTATCTTCTTCGTCCTGCAGGTGATCTTCATCTTTATCGCTACGATGATCAACTACAGCTGATAAAACGCTCGAAAGGATTTCGCGATGAAAGACGAAAAAGAATTGCGGGCCCGCCTCTTCGAGGCGCTGGCCAAGTTTGAAAAGGAAATATATGCGCTCAGCGATTTCATGGCCGCAAACCCGGAGCTGGGGAGAGAGGAGTTTAAGGCTTCGGCGGCGATCGTGGAGCTGCTGCGCAAAAACGGGATTGAAACGGAAATTCCGTTCGATGGTTTTGAGACCGGCTTTTGCGGCCGCATCAATCCGGATAAGAAAAGAAGAGCCGCGCTTTTAGCCGAATACGACGCTCTGCAGGGCATGGGTCATGCCTGCGGACACTGCGCCAGCGGCAGCGCCAGCGTGTGGGCCGCCCTTGCTCTCAACGAGCTGCGCGATGAGCTCGACTTCGGTATCGACATTATCGGTACGCCTGATGAGGAACGCCGCGGAGCCAAGTGCTACATGGCTGACGATGGCATTTTCGATCATTACGATTTTGCCGCCATGGTCCACATGGGGCCGGTGAGCACCGTGGACGCCAAGATGATCGCGCTCGACGGCCTCAACATCAGATGGCACGGCAGAGCGGCTCATGCCGCCTCTGCTCCGCAGGAGGGCATCAATGCCTTCAATGCGGCCCGTCTCTTCTTTGACGCTGTGGACATGATGAGACAGCACATTGTGCAGGAAGCGCGCCTGCACGGTTATCTGCGCAGCGCCGGCACGGCTGCCAACATCGTGCCGGATCTGGCCGAGGTCACTTTCCTGGCCAGAGCACCTAAGCGCAAAGATCTCAACGGCATTACCGCCTGGGTCAAAGACTGTGCGCAGGCAGCCGCCATGGCCACCCACGCGACGGTCGAGATCGAGCCTTCCGGCTTGCCGTTCCACGAGCTTTACATCAGCGAGGCCGGCCGCCGGCTGATGGAAGAGTGTTTCGCGGACCTGGGCATTGTCCCTGACAATGGAACGGTTGGCATGACAGGCTCTTCCGACATCGGCAACGTGGATTATCACTGCCCTGCCTTCCATCCTATCATGGGTATCGGCCGGCCGTATCAGTGTCACACCGTTGAATTCGCCGAGGTCATGCAGACCGATGAAACGCATGCGGCCATCAAAAACGCCGCCAGCTATCTGCTGACCCTGTGCGCCAAGCTTTATGCAGATCAGGAGCTCCTTGCCGCGGTGCAGGAAGAGCACCGTGCATATAGAAACGCTTGATCACCCACAATTGTATCAGGCAAAGCAATTTGCTTGTACATCTTTTTCTTGTAGTTAGCAAAGGGATGGCCTTGGGGCCATCCTTTTGCGTAGACTGTAGACAAATCCCCAAACAACTTCATTTGTGAATTTATCCGGGGGTGCTGGCTTTCTCTTCGTTTAATTGGTAAATGTTGTAGTTTTTTTGAAGATGTGAACTTCTGTTAGAGAACATATACAACTGAATACGGATTTGTCTGATGGCAAGCACTTGCAACTATCCGAGAAAAGAACGGATATATGCAGGTGCTTTTCTTTTTGAAAAAATCAGAACACAGTGTCCAAAATCGGCTATCCGCACGGGCTGTAAGGTAGGGGGCAAGTCTGCCCATATGTACCTTGAAAACTTCACAGCAGCCGTCAGAGGGATACCTGCCGCAACGGACAGCAGGCGATGATATGAGCCTGCCCATTGCTTAATCCATGCACAGCATAGACAGTGAAAACGTCGCTTTGGGAAAGCGTGGAACCGTATGGAATGGCTGTGCTTACATATCCCCGTCCTTGTGGCAGGGATATAAAAAATTTTAAGGAGGTCGAATGCCTATGGACAAGTATGCAACAACCAGACGAAAGCGGAAGGAGGACACCCATGCAAAAGCTGAACATGAATATAACTGAATTTCTAATTGTTTTGAAGCAATACTCGAACTGCTTGCGGCGTTTCTCCAAATCTCTGCTGAAAGATATGGTAGAAATTTGATACTCCATGATAGCCAACTGCTTTTGCGATGTCGCCAGTGGACATATCGCTTTTTTCAAGAAGCTCCAGAGCAA
>CALWNX010000026.1 GCA_944382925.1 uncultured Clostridia bacterium
AACGCCCTCATGGGCGAAAACCGCGCCATCGTCACCGACATCCCCGGCACTACGCGCGACACGATCGAAGAAGCGCTTTCTCTTTGCGGCATACCGGTGCTGATGACGGACACCGCCGGTATTCACGAGACGCAGGACCTCATCGAGAAGATCGGCATCAATAAGAGCAAGGAGGCTTTTAACAAGTCCGATCTGATCATCTTTATGGTCGACGGCAGCCAGCCGCTGACAGAAGAGGACGAGACGATCATGGCGCAGCTTGCACAAAGGCATGTGATCGTTCTCATCAACAAATCCGATAAGGGTCTGCGCGTGACGGCGACAGAAATCTCGGCCAGACTGCCGCAGGCGCAGATAATCGTCAGCGCCGTAGCAGAAGGGAAAGGCATCAGCGAGCTTACCAGCTGCATAGAGCAGCTGGTATACGGCGGAATCGTGAGCCAGCAGCAGAGCGTGGTGGTCACCAATGTGCGCCATGAGAAGCTGCTCTCAGAAGCCCTTTCTGCCTGCGATGATGCGCAGGAGCTGGCCGGCGCGCGTCAGCCTCTTGAAATAATCGAAATAGATATAAGAGGTTGCTATGACGCGCTGGGAGAAATCGTGGGCGAAACGGTCAGGGACGATATTCTCGACAAGGTATTTGAACGCTTCTGCCTCGGCAAGTAGGAGGCAGACTGCTTTCAGGCAGGATAAACGACGAGGAGT
This sequence comes from uncultured Clostridia bacterium, assembly GCA_944382925.1. Lineage (GTDB taxonomy): Bacteria > Bacillota > Clostridia > Peptostreptococcales > Anaerovoracaceae > Fimisoma. Next base: position 706 of record CALWNX010000026.1, read on the forward strand.
AAACAGTGGAACATTTTCTGATGGGCAAATATGACTGCATAGTGGTAGGCGCCGGACACGCCGGCTGCGAGGCGGCGCTGGCTGCGGCCAGAATGGGCAAAAAGACGCTGATGTTTTCCATGAATCTGGAAGCCATCGCCATGATGCCGTGCAATCCGTCGATCGGCGGCACCGGCAAGGGGCATCTGGTCAGAGAAATCGACGCGCTCGGCGGGCAGATGGGGCTCAATATAGACAAGACCTTTCTGCAGAGCAAGATGCTCAACACCGCCAAGGGCCCGGCCGTCCATTCTCTGCGGGCGCAGGCCGACAAGAACAGGTATCATATCGAGATGAAGAAGACCATCGAAGCGACGCCGGGACTTGACATGAAGCAGGCGGAGGTGATCGATCTCATCGTCAGGGACGGCAGAGCCTGCGGCGTGGTGACTAAGACCGGCGCCTGCTACGAGGCAAAAGCCGTGATCCTGGCGACGGGAACCTTTCTGGCCGGAAAGATCTTCATCGGCAGCAGCGCCTTTGCCAGCGGCCCCAACGGGCTGGCTCCCGCCAATGAGCTGGCCGAAAATCTGAAAAAATACGGGCTTTCGCTGCGCCGCTTCAAGACGGGCACCCCGGCGCGCTGCCTGGGCAGCAGTCTCGATTATACGAAGATGACAGAGCAGAAGGGCGACGAAAAGACGGTGCCGTTTTCTTTCCTCAACGACGAGATCGGAGAAAACAAGGTTTCCTGCTGGCTGACGTATACCAACGAAGAAACGCATAGGGTCATCCGCGAAAACTTTCACCGCTCGGCGCTCTTTAGCGGACAGATAGAAGGCGTAGGCCCGCGCTACTGCCCGTCCATCGAGGACAAGGTCAACCGCTTCGCCGACAAGGAGCGCCATCAGCTTTTCATCGAGCCGGAGGGACTGGACACCGACGAAATGTATATTCAGGGAATGTCCTCCAGCTTGCCGGAGGATGTGCAGGAAGCCTTTTATAAGACTATCCCGGGACTTGAAAATCTGCGCATCGTCAGGCCGGCCTATGCGATCGAATACGATTGCATAAACCCGCAGGAACTGAAGCTGAGCCTCGAAAGCAGGGCGATCGAGGGACTTTTCTGCGCCGGGCAGTTTAACGGCAGCTCTGGCTACGAAGAGGCTGCCGCGCAGGGTCTGATGGCCGGCATCAACGCCTGCCTGAAGCTGGATGGCAAAGAGCCGCTGATCCTGGGCAGAAACGAGGCATATATCGGCGTTCTCATCGACGATCTGGTGACCAAAGGTACCAACGAGCCTTACAGGATCATGACTTCAAGAGCCGAATACCGTCTGGTGCTCAGGCAGGACAATGCCGACCAGCGCCTGACGGAGAAGGGCTATGCCATCGGCCTTGCGAGCGAGGAGCGCTACCGGCGGTATCAGGAGAAAAAGGCCAGAGTCGAGGCGGAGATGAAGAGGCTGGCGGAGAAGACCCTGCTGCCGTCAGAAGCAGAAGCTTTTCTGGCTAAAATGGGCACGACGCCGGTTTCCGGGCGCGTCTCGCTGGCTGAGCTGCTCAAAAGACCGCAGATAACGTATGAGAGTCTGGCTGAAATCGACGACGAAACGAGGCCGCAGCTTTCGTATCACGAGGTTACGCAGCTCGAGGTGCAGATCAAATACGAGGGATACATCAGCAAACAGCTGCGGGAGATCGAACGCTTCCGCAAGCTGGAGGACAAGCTGCTGCCGCCGGATCTGGATTACACCCTGGTCGAAGGGCTGCGGCTGGAAGCCTGTCAGAAGCTAAACCAGCTCAGGCCAAAGTCCGTGGGGCAGGCGTCGCGCATATCGGGAGTTTCGCCGGCGGACGTCAACGTGCTTTTGGTATATCTGGAGAAAAAGAGAAGAGGCAGAGCATGAAAGAACTGAGGACATATCTTGACAGAAACAATATTTATTATGATGAAGAGATGATGCGCAAATTCGATGCGTACCGGGGCGGAGTCCTGCAGTGGAACGAGTTTGTCAATCTGACGGCTATCCGCGACCCGGAGGAATTTACGCTCAAGCACTTTGTCGATTCGGTGACCTGTGTTAAGCTGCCGGAATACGAAGCAGCGGAGAAGATCATAGACATGGGCACCGGAGCCGGGTTTCCCGGCGTGCCGCTGGCGATACTGTCGCCGGAAAAGCAGTTCGTGCTCGTCGATTCGCTCAACAAGAGGCTCAGGATCATTGCGGAGCTCTGCCAGCAGATCGGGATCAGGAATGTGACTACGATTCACGCCCGCGCCGAAGAGTTGGGGCATGCCAAAGAACACCGCGAGCAGTACCAGCTCTGCGTTTCACGCGCCGTTGCCCCGCTCGGCGTGCTCCTGGAATACTGCCTGCCGCTTCTGAAAAAAGGAGGCGCACTGGCCGCCTACAAGGGCGCAGAAGCAGAGAACGAGCTGGCCGGAGCAAAGCGCGCCATGCAGCTTCTGGGAGCAGAAAGGTGCCGAATCGAAGAGACACCTTTAGGCGAGGAAGGCAGAGAGCATCGTCTTCTCGTCATCACCAAGACGAAGCCTACACCGTCGAAATACCCGCGAAAAGCCGGAACTCCGGCGAAAGAACCCTTAAAATAGATAATCTTAGGGGTTTTTTGCTGACGCTTTTTTTCATAGCCCCGGCGGGAAATGTTATACTTTTCCCGAAAGGGAGGACAGGCAGCTATGGAAAAGAAAAAAAGGGGTATTTTAAATTTTATCGTCGAGCAGAGCGCGCAGCCGCAGGTGGAAATGGTGCCGCTGGACAAGATCAGCGCCAACCCACAGCAGCCGCGCAAAACCTTCAGAGATGAAGGACTGGCGGAGCTGGCCGGTTCCGTCAGGGAATACGGCGTGCTGCAGCCGATAATTCTGCAGGACAGCGGCGGCACTTATACCATCATCGCCGGCGAACGCCGTTTCAAGGCCGCCAGAATGGCGGGACTTGAGCGCATACCGGCCATCGTGCGCACGGTAGAAAGCAAGGAGGCGGCGTTGATCTCCCTGATAGAAAACGTTCAGCGCGAGGACTTGAATTTTCTCGAAGAAGCCAGAGCCTACAGAAAGCTGATGGAGGATTTTGGCCTGACGCAGGGCGAGCTGGCCGAAAAGGTCAACAAGCAGCAATCCACGATTTCCAACAAGATCAGGCTGCTCACTTTGCCGGAGGACATTCAGCAGCAGCTGCTGGCCAGCAGGCTGACGGAAAGACATGCGCGCGCGCTTTTGCGCCTGACCGACGATGAGGACCGCAAACAAGTGATGGAAAGAGTTGTCGCCAACGGCTTCAACGTCAAGCAGACAGAAAAGCTCGTCGAAGATGTGCTGGCTAAAAAGGAAGCGGTTTGGCGCAAGCAGAGAACAGTAAACTACATAAGCTATAAGATCTATCTGAACACCATCAGAAAAGCCTTTGCCCAGGTGAAGGAAATGGAAAAAAATGCCAGCATGTCGCAGGAGGACAGAGGCGACCATCTGGAAATAAAAATAATCCTGCCCAAAAACGACCGCCGCGCCATTTAGATGTTTCACGTGAAACATCTAATTTTTTTATCTTTTTTATAGAAAAATAAGCAGAAATATTATATAATATCTTCATATTCATAAGAGGAGGAATAATTTTGGGAAAGGCAATAGCAATATTCAATCAAAAGGGCGGCGTAGGCAAAACGACGACAAACATCAACCTGGCAGCCTGCCTTGCTCTTAAGGGGAAGAAAATCCTCATACTTGATATAGACCCCCAGGGCAACACGACCAGCGGCATCGGCGTGTCCAAGAAGAAGCTGAAAAAAACAGTATATAACATACTCGTCGACGATGAGTTTGATCCGCGCGAGGCGATCATCAAGACCTCCGTGAACAACCTCGACCTTATTCCGGCTAGCGTCGATCTGGCAGGAGCCGAGGTGGAGCTGGTGCAGATCGAAGGACGGGAAAAAGCGCTCAAAAACGGCCTCGACAAGATCAGAGACAATTACGACTATATCTTTATCGACTGCCCGCCGTCACTGGGGCTTCTGACGATCAACTCGCTGGCAGCGGTCGACAGCGTGCTGATTCCGATCCAGTGCGAATTTTATGCGCTGGAGGGCGTAAGCCAGCTGGTGAGCACGATCGAGCTCGTAAAGAAGAGCCTCAACCCGGCGCTTGAAGTGCAGGGCGTAATACTGAGCATGTTCGACGGACGCACAAATCTGTCGGCGCAGGTGGTACAGGAGGTTAAAAAATATTTTGGCGGCAAGGTATACTCTACCGTGATACCGAGAAACGTAAGACTGGCAGAAGCGCCGAGCTTCGGCCTGCCAATAACGGAATATGATCCAAAATCCAAAGGAGCGGAGGCGTATACAGAATTTGCCGAAGAATTCCTTGAACAGGAGGAGGAATAAGATGTCCGCAGCAAAAAAAGGTGGGCTTGGAAGAGGTCTGGACGCGCTTTTCGCCGACGTGCCTGTCAAGGAGCCGGAAGAGGTGGAAGAGGCGGACGAATCGGTGCAACATGCCTCTGGAGATGACCGTGACACCGTAAAATACATCAAAATACATGATATTATGCCCAACGCCAATCAGCCGCGCAAGACCTTCAACGAGGAGAAGATTGAGGAGCTGGCGGCTTCGATCAGGGAACACGGCATCATTCAGCCGATCGTAGTCAGGAGGCATAAGTCCGGCTATGAAATTGTGGCCGGCGAACGTCGCTGGCGGGCAGCCATGAGAGCGGAGCTTTCTACCGTGCCCTGCCTCATAAGAGAGCTTGACGACGAGCAGAATATGCTGATCGCCATCATCGAAAACATGCAGCGCGAGGACCTAAATCCGATAGAAGAAGCCGAAGGGCTGGCGCAGATGATGGATCACTTCGGCATGACGCAGGAGCAGGTCTCCAAAAGCGTGGGCAAAAGCCGGCCTTATATCGCCAACTCCATGAGACTTCTCAAGCTGCCTGCATATATCCGAGACAGCATCGCCGACGGCAGGCTCAGCGCCGGGCATGGCCGCACATTGGTGACGGTAGCTGACGAAGAAAGGCGTGAAAAGCTCTGGCAAAGGATTATTGGCGAGGGACTCTCTGTCCGCGAGGCAGAAAAGCTGGCTTCCCAGGACGGCAAAGCAAAGAAACGCACGCCGCAGAAGAAGCGCAAGAACGCCGATACCGCCAGAGTAGAAGAAGAGCTCAAGGCAGCCCTCGGCACCAGGGTGTCCATCACCGGCAGCGCCAGGAAGGGCAGAATAGAGCTGGAATTTTATTCGCGCGAAGAACTTGAAAGATTGATAGAACTGTTGAAATCACTGGGATAAAGGAGAGTGTTTCACATGAAACTTTTGATTCTTTTGATGGTTATATGGAACCTGATCGCCTTTGTGATGATGGGCATGGACAAGCGCAGGGCGATCAAAGATCAGCAGCGCATCAGCGAAAAGACGCTGCTGACCAGCGCCTTCATCATGGGGGCCGTCGGCATTGGCGCCGGCATGTTGGTATTTCGCCACAAGACGGCCAAGACGCGTTTTCGCATCGCCCTGCCGCTGGCGCTGATAGTCAACGCAGCTGTTATCTACGGCCTGATCTATTTTGACATTGTTTAGGCTTTGAGCCGGCAATGAACCGATTATAACAGAGCAAAAGCCCCTGACAAGGGGTTTTGCTTTTAGGAGAGCGGATGGAACAGACGAAGAGAAAATCAGTTACACCCAAGCAGCGAGAACGTGTTTACACTCTTTTTGAGAAGACGCGTCGGGAGCTTATGGCTTTGGAAATACCAATTTCGCCGTATTTGCAGGCCCTGCGGATCAACACCAGGACCAGAAAGAGACTGGGCGCCTGCATCAGGAATAAGAGCGCGGTAGGCAGGAAAAGCTTCATTATAGAGGTCTCCGCTTCGATATTGCCCTGCGATGACGAGCAGATCTGTACTATAATAGCGCACGAGCTGCTGCACACCTGCCGCGGCTGCTTCGACCATGGTAAAAAATGGAAAGAATACGCCCGCCATATAGAACTCTCCCTCGGTTATCATATCACCAGGACGGCAGACAGCGCTGCTCTGGGGCTGGACATGGCGGGAACAGAAGCAGCCAGGTACACGATTGTCTGCTGCTCCTGCGGCCAGCGCTTTGAACGCCGCCGCCGCTGCCCGCTGGTGCTGCACACAGAAAAATACCGTTGCGGCAAATGTGGCGGGAAGCTGAAGCTGTTGTGAAAACACACTATATCTAGTAGATGAAATAAAGAAGCAAATGTGCTATAATAAATGTGGTTTTAAGGTATTGAGATTATCACAAAAACAACACTTAAGCAGGCGGGCCGGATGATAAAATATTGATGTGTCTAACCCGCCCTTTTAAGAGAACGGAGAGAGAGCAATGACAGCGTTGTCAAGCAAAAAACGTGATCTTTATTACGTGCCGTTGCCGGTCTGCCTCATAAACAGACAAGGCAAGGTTTTGAGTGCCAGCGACAAGATAAACGAAGTTTTTCTCTACGACGAGCTCATCGGCAGCGATATTTTCACCCTGACAGGGGTAAAGGCTTCCGAGCTGTTTGAAGCTGCGGGCAGCGAGCAATATCCTGTCATCAGACGCAACAACAAGAGCTTTCGTCTGGTGCCGACCATGGTAAGCTTTGGCGGCCTCAAGGATAGCGGCGGTCAGACAGGAGAAGCGGAGCAGGAAGAGGAGCTTCTTTCGGTGCTCTTTAACGACGTCACTACTTTTGAAGAATTAAAAGAAAAATATAACGACGAGCGCATCTGTATAGCCAAGGTACAGGTGGATAATTATGATGAGCTGACGGCTGACATGTCCGCACAGGAGCGGCAGTCGCTGACCAACGCCATCGACATGATCATCAGAAAATGGGCTGAGAAGGCGAATGCCAGCATCAATGAGCTGGATGACCATGTCTATGTCATAAACTTTGAACAATATTTTCTCGAGAAGCTGATCGACATAAAGTTCAGCATTCTCGACGAGGTGCGAGGCATTGAGACGAGTGCAGATTTTCCGGCCAGCCTCAGCATCGGCGTCGGTGCCGGCGGCAAAAATCCGGCTCAGACCGAGGAGTTTGCCGACGCAGCCCTCGACCTGGCGCTCGGACGCGGCGGCGATCAGGCTGTCGTCAAGCGTAACCGCAAGATCGAGTATTTCGGCGGCACGCTGCAAACCGTAGAAAAGAGAAACAAGGGCAAGTCGAGAATCGTCGGCCACGCCCTCAAGCAGCTGATAGATCAGTCAAAGAAGATCTTCATCATGGGGCACAGCAACCCCGACATGGACTGCTTTGGCGCTGCGCTGGGCGTGATGAGGCTCTGCGCGATCAGAGATGTCGAACCGTATATCGTGATCGACAATTACAAGGACGCCCTGCAGATCATATTCAAGCAGGCCAAGGACAGCGACGAATACAGGTTTATCAACAGCGAGAGAGCCAAAGCGCTGGCAGATAAGGACAGTCTGCTGATCGTGCTCGACACGCACCGGCCGAGCATGGTAGAATGCCCGGAGCTCCTCGACATATGCGAGAGGATCGTGGTCATCGACCACCATCGCCGCGTAGAAGAGTTTATCGAAAATCCGGTGCTGGCATATATGGAATCGTACGCCTCCTCCACCTGCGAGCTGGTGACGGAGATCCTGCAGTACATGACCAGCAAAAAAGCGCTCATCAAGCTGGAGGCCGAAGCCCTGCTGGCCGGCATCACTATCGATACCAACGGCTTTACGGTCAAGGCAGGAGTGAGGACCTTCGAAGCCGCCGCCTGGCTGAGAAGACAGGGCGCCGATCCGACTGAGGTCAGCCGCTTCTTCCAGGAGGACAAAGAGAGCTTTATGATCAGAGCCAGAGCACTGGCAGAAGCTCATTTCTACGAAGGCGGCATCGTCGTTTCGCTGTGCAGCCAGGCGCATCCTGACGAGCAGGTCATCTGCGCGCAGGTCGCCGACCAGCTTCTGACTGTCAGAGGGGTCAAGGCCAGCTTCGTCGCCGGAATAAACGGCGAAGGGCGCACGGTCATCAGCGCCAGATCGCTGGGAGAGATCAACGTCCAGACCGTGATGGAAAAATTCAACGGCGGCGGACATCTCACCACTGCGGCCGCACAGGTGGACATCTCGCCGGGAGAGGCAATCAGAAAAGTACTGGAAATAATGGAGGTTACGCAATGATCGTTATTTTAAATAGAGACGTTAAGGGAACCGGCAAGGCCGGAGATGTGGTAAAGGTGAGCGACGGCTATGCACGCAACATGCTGCTGCCTAAGGGCTACGCCAAGGAAGCCACCGAAGGCAATATCAGAAGCCTGGAAAAGCAGAAGGCCATCGCCGCCGAAAAGAAGGCGGAAGAAAAAGCCAGGGCCGAAGCTCAGGCCGAAAAGATAGCCGGTCTGTCCGTGCTGATCAAGACCAAGGCCGGTGACGGCGGCAGAATTTTCGGCTCCATCACTTCAAAGGACATCGCCGAAGCCTTACAGGCTCAGCACGGCATAGAGATTGACAAGAAAAAGATCCAGCTGGACGCACCGATAAAGCAAACGGGAGAGCTTGAGGTGGGCCTCAAGCTTTACTATGAGGTGAACGCTCGCCTGAAGGTGATCGTCGAAGCCGAGTAAGAAAACGGGAGAACGAGATGGACAGGATACCTCCGCACAACGAGGAAGCCGAAAGATCAGCCCTGGGCGCCTGCATGCTCAGCAAGGAGGCGCTGATGGATGTGGCCGAAGAAGTAAAGGCCGAGGATTTCTACAACGAAAGCCACCGGGAGATTTTCCGCTCGATCATGCGGCTGTTTCGCGAAAACACATCCGTAGATATGCTCACCGTCTGCGAGGATCTGAAGAAGCAGAAAGCGCTAGACATGGTGGGCGGCAGAACATACATAGGAACATTGACGGCAGAAGTGCCGTCTACCGCCAATGCCGGCGACTACGCGCGCATCATAGCCGAGAAAGCCATGCTCAGGCAGATGATCGCCGCTTCCGAGGAGATCGCAGTCAAGGGCTACGAGGACAAGGAGGACGCCGATACACTGATCAACGATGCGGAGGCCAGTATTTTCCGCATTGCCCAGAGACGGCAGAAGCGCGACTACGCTAAGATTCAGGACGTGCTGATGAAAAATCTGCGCCTGATAGACGAGGCGGAGCAGAACCAGGGGAATGCTACGGGCTTGCCGACCGGCTTTAAAAGACTGGACGAAATCACCTCCGGCCTGCAGAAGTCCGATCTGATCATCGTCGCCGCCCGTCCCGGCATGGGCAAGACCGCCTTCGCTCTCAACATTGCAGCACAGAGCGCCGTCAAGGCCAACGCTTCGGTGATGATCTTCAGTCTGGAGATGTCGCAGGAGCAGCTGGGGCAGAGGCTGATCTCGATGCAGGCCATGGTCGCTTCGGAAAAGCTCAAGAAGGGCACCCTCGAACGCCAGGACTGGGATAAGATCAACGTGGCGCTTGACCAGCTGAATGAAACGAAAATAGTCATAGACGATACGCCGGGCATCACCGTGATGGAGATGCGCAACAAGTGCCGCCGCCTCAAGGCCGAACAGGGGCTGGATCTGATAGTGATCGACTATCTGCAGCTGATGACCTACGAGGGACGTACCGACAACAGGCAGCAGGAGGTCAGCGCCCTTTCGCGCCATCTGAAGCTGCTGGCCAGAGAGATGGACTGCCCGGTGATCGTGCTCTCGCAGCTCTCCAGAGCGCCGGAGCAGAGACAGGATAAGCGGCCGATGCTTTCAGACCTGAGAGAATCCGGCTCGATAGAACAGGATGCAGACATCGTCATTTTCCTTTACAGGGACGATTATTATAACGATAACAGCGAAAAGCCTGGCATTTGCGAGGTCAATCTGGCCAAGCACAGGAGCGGCTCCACTGAAAAAATGGAGCTGACATGGGTAGCCAGGTATACAAAGTTCAGCGACATGGCATTTTGATGCCGGGAGGTAAGCGATGATTACCAAAGACATGACTGTGGCAGAGGTGCTGGAGCTTGACGGAGATTACGAGAGTATATTCGTCAAATACTTTATGACCTGCTCGGGATGCCCGGGAGCGGCCCGCGAGACGCTGGAAGAAGCCGCCGAGGGGCATGGGGTAGAGCTTGAGAGTCTGCTTGCCGATTTGAACAAAGAGAGAGAGCGGCAGCAGGGATGAGCTTCAACAGAGAAAAGATCAGGGATTTCTATCTGCTTTCCACAGATGTAGAAAACATATTTATCAACGAATACATGACGGCAGCGCCCGGCGACTACGTCAAGGTGTATCTGTATGGCCTTTTATCCAGCCAGCACCAGAGCGAAATGACGGAGCAGGAGATGTCCCGTCTTCTGGGCCTGTCAGAAGAGGAGATAGATAAGGCCTGGAATTACTGGGCTTCCATGGGGATCGTTGAGATCAGGCCGCCAAAGAAGAGCGGACAGGACAGGCAGATTGAGTTTAAGAATCTGCGCGCTCTGATGTACAGCAGCGCGGAAAAAGCGCCCCCTTCCGGCAAAGGCCGGGAGATTGACGCGGGTGCTGATATGGGCGGCGAGGCCGATAATGCGCCTGTCTATGATCAGGAGCTCAAGGCTCTGCTTGCGCAGATAGAAGAGCTGCTGGGCAAAACCCTGTCTTCCCGGGACACGCAGGAGCTGTATTCCTGGGAAACTGAGCTTGGCGCCAGCCGGGAGGTGATCCTGGCGGCTGCCGCCTACTGCGTCGAAAAGGGCAAGACGAGCGTCAGCTATATAGCCAAGGTTGTGACGCAGTGGACCGAAGAAGGACTCAGGACAGAGGCAGACGTTAAAGCCCGCCTTGAAAGCATAGAACAGAGCTTTGCCCGCTACAAAACCGTGCTCAGAGCTCTGGGCATAAACAGAGGCGTGACCAGAGCCGAAAAGGAAATGATAGACAGATGGTTCGGCGAATGGGGATTCAATCAGGAAAGAGTAGACGAAGCCTGTGAAAAGGGATCTTTCATCACGACTCCGAACGTGCGCTATGTGAACGCCATTCTGGAGAAATGGTACGAAGAGGCCAAGGCTTACGGCCGCAACGTCAACAGTGCGGTCACGGTGACGCAGGCTGATCTTAACAGATACTATGAGCATCTGCGCAAGCAGGCAGAGCAAGAAGCGGAGGAGAGAAAAAGCGAAGTTTACGGCCGGTTGCCGCGAATCAGAGAAATCGACCAGCAGCTTCTGGAGCTGGGAAGAAAGATTTCCCGCAGTGTGCTTTCCAAGGATGAGCGCGGCAAGAATGAAGCCCAAAGGCTTTCGGCGCTGCTGGAGGAGGAAAGAGCGGTGCTGCTGACAGAAAGCGGCTTTGCAGAGGACTACACAGATATCAAATATTCTTGCGATAAATGTCACGATACAGGTGTGACAGAAGAAGGCACGCGCTGCTCGTGCGTAAACAAGAGAACAGGAGAAGCAGAAACATGGCTAAATTTATCTTCAGAAAAAAGATAAAGGAAGAGACAGAGAACAAAGAAAAAGAGAAGAAAAACAAAAAAATAAATATCGGCAGTAGCTCTGAGCTCGGCAAAAAAATTATTTCTGCCGCCGGAGACGTCGTTGATGCTGCGGATGAGATCGCAGACGAGATCGTCAAGATTTCTGCCGCAGGCTGGAGCCTTTTGATTACCGTCTGTGCTTCCTTTATCAAGGCTGTCGATCTGGCCGAGGACATCATCGAATGGTTTGTGCTCAAGGTGATGGTCAAGGCAGGACGCCGGATGCACAACGGCAGGCTCAAGATGTTAGAATACAAGAAGGAGATCATCCGAGACGGTATCGTTATCGTACTGGCGTCGATTGGCATAGTCGGTGTCTTTGCCTGGGCAACGGATTATGAGTATTCCTATAACGGCAAGCCGCTTGGTATCGTCAAGGAACAGTCTGATGTGCTGGAAATCCTGGATATCGTCAGCGATGAGCTGTCGATGGAATACGGCACCAGCATTGAGATCGATCCGGAAACCGACATCACCTTTACTCCTGTTGTATCCTATGGCCGGCAGATTGACACCAGCGATCAGGTGCTGCGACGCTTTACCTATATGGATGAGATCCAGACCAACGCCTGCTCCATAAGCGCAAACGGGCAGATTATCGCCATCGTTGAAAACGAACAGGTGGCCAACGATGTTCTGGAAGAAATCAGGAGCCTCTATCTCAGCAAGAGCAAAGATGTAGAATACGAATATGTAGGCTTTGCGGAGGAAATCGAGATCGAGCCTTATAGCACCACGCTCAGCAATGTATCCAGCTTTGAGAGAGCTGTTGAAATAATCAGAAGCGGCGGACAGCAGGCGGTGGAATACACGGTAGAAGCCGGCGACAGTCTGTACGCCATCTGCGATAAGCTTGGCCTTTCCCTCGAAGAATTGCAGGCTCTCAATCCTGGACTTGATGAAAACACGATGCTGCACGTAGGGGACAAGCTCAATTCCCAGGAAGAGATACCGCTGCTCACGGTTGAGACCGTGGAGATTACGACCATGGCGGAGAGCGTTCCATATGAGACTGAATATCAGACCTCCAGCTACTATTACGAGGGCGAGACTTATGTGACGAGGTCGGGCTCCAACGGCAGGGCCAGCATCACGGCAAGGCTGACCAAGCATAACGGCAAGGTTGTTGAACGCGAAGACCTCGATTCTGAGATCATCATTGAGCCGGTAAACGAGATCATCGTCAAGGGTACCAAGCCGGTACCGCCGAAGATCGGCACGGGAACCTTTATCCGTCCTGTAAATGTGGGCATTTACGCTTCGTATGGCTACAGATGGGGCCGTATGCACGAGGGTATAGACCTGGCGGCGCCGACGGGTACGCCGATCAAGGCCGCCGACGGAGGTACGGTTGTAAGCGCCGGCTGGCATTCAAATTACGGATACATGATAATAATTGATCACGGAGCGAACACGCGGACCTTGTATGCACATTGCAGCAAGCTGAACGTTTCGGCAGGCAATAAGGTATATCAGGGTCAGGTTATCGGTCTTGTCGGCAACACCGGACGAAGCACCGGACCGCACTGCCACTTTGAAATCCATATCAATGGCAGGACCGTAAATCCGGCAAATTACGTCTAAATAATCCGGGCCGGTTCTCAACCGGCCCGTTTTGCGCATATAATCTATATACCAGATTCCAAACCGCAAACGAAAGGAGCTCGTATATAGATCATGGAAAATCACTATATCACTCTGGAAAACAGAGAGAAGATCACCATCAGCAAGGTGGTGGATGTGGACGCCTTTGATGAAGATACCCTCTGGGCCAATCTGCAGGACGGCGGGATCGAGCTGGCCGGCAAAAATCTCAACATCGAAAAGCTTGATCTGCAGGAGGGCGTGCTGATAGTGACGGGCAAGATCTGCTCGCTGACGTATACGGAAAAGAAGAGCAGAGAAAAGGGCCGGTTGCTTGCCAGACTGGGGCAGAAGAGAGCAAGATCATGACCGATCTGATCAGGAGTCAGCTTTCGACGATTTTCGTCATGACCTACTGCGGACTGGCAGCATCCCTGGTATACGACTTTTTTACCGTTTTCATCAGACGCTTCGCAGCCGGAAGCAGAGCCGGCCGGGCCGCGCTCAGGCTGCTATGCTATCTGGTGATCGGGCTGCTGGCGGCAGATTTCTTTATGTACTGTCAGAATGGCAGGATCACCTTTATGGGAGCGGCCAGCTTTCTGCTGGGCCTTTGGTTGTGGCGAAGATTCTTTTATGATATAATCAACTTTGGTGAGAAGGATGAGCAAAAAGGGGAAAAGACTCCGGGAATTTGAGAAAAACAACAAGACCTTCAGCGTACGCGAAAGCAGAAAAAAAGCTGCGGCGCCTGGAAGCGATTCGGAGCCTGCAAGAGAAAATACAAAAAAGAAAAAACGCATAGTGATCAACGCCCGCAGACTGGCTGCCACAGTGGTAGTGCTGCTCTTTGTAGTGCTCGTCGGCGCATCCGCCTTTAAGTTGATCAAGCTGACGATAGAAAAGAACGACCTCGAGCAGCGCCAGGAGGAGCTCAATCTGGAGAAAGAAGAGCTTTCTGCAGAGCTTGAGCATGTGGATTCGGCAGAATACATCGAACAGCAGGTGCGCGAAAGCCTGCGGCTGATCAAAAAGAACGAAATCCTGTTCATCCTTTCAGAGCAAGCGGCCGGCAAGAATAATGAGGAAGCAGCCGGCGAGGACGACGCCAATGCAGAGGAAGGCGACTCGCAGGGAGAAGAAGATGGACAAGCTGAAAATTAAGGAAGCCATCGTAGTAGAGGGCAGAGACGATTCGGCGGCGCTGCGTCAGGCCGTCGATGCTTTTATAATAGAGACGCACGGCTTTGGCATCTCGCGCCGAACCTGGGAGCTGCTCGCAAGAGCGTACGAAGAAAAGGGTCTGATCATCATGACGGACCCGGACTTTGCCGGCGAAGAGATCAGAAAGAGGATCAGCGCCAGATTTCCGGCCAGCAAGCATGTGTATATGCCGCGCCGGGCCGCCACGCGCAAGGGCGATATCGGCGTGGAAAACGCGGCCCCGGAGGACATCGTGCGCGCGCTTGGCAAAGTAGCCTACACCAGGGACGAAGGCCGGGATGAGTTTACAGCGCAGGACCTCGACAGGGCCGGGCTTACCGGCGGCTTTAGCGCCAGTAAGCGGCGGCAGGCGCTGGGAGAAGCGCTGGGCATCGGCTATGCCAACAGCGGCAGCTTTCTGAAAAAGCTCAACCGCTTCGGCGTCAGCAGAGAGCAATTTGAAGAGGCGCTGGCGCAGATAGACGCGCGCGGCGTAAGGCCGCCGGCAAAGCAGGAGAAAAAGGGCTGAAGCCCGGAAAGCGACGAGATGAAGCTGTATCAGAAAACTACGGTCAAAGAGATACAAGAAAAATATGGATTCAATTTTTCCCGCAATCTGGGACAAAATTTCCTTATAGATAAAAACATCATCGACAAGATCATCGCAGGAACCGAGATCGGGCCGCAGGATACGGTGCTTGAGATCGGGCCGGGCATGGGCGTTATCACTGCCGAAGCCGCCGCGCAGGCCAAAAAGGTGATCGCCGTCGAGGTGGACAAGTCGCTGCTGCCGATCCTGGCGGAGACGCTGGCTGGCTGCGACAATGTGCGCATCATCAACGAGGACATCCTCAAGCTTGATATAGATAAAATCATTGCAGAAGAAACGGCGGGCGGCGGCGAAGCAAAGGTGATCGGCAACCTGCCGTATTATATCACCACGCCGATCATCATGAAGCTGCTTGAAGAGACGACAGTAAAAAGCATCACCATCATGATGCAAAAAGAGGTGGCCGACCGCATCAAGGCGGCTCCCGGCAGCAAAATCTACGGCGCGATTTCCGTGGCGGTGCAGTATTATTGCCAGGTAGAAAAGATCGCCGACGTGCCGAAAACAGTTTTCATTCCTCAGCCGCAGGTGGATTCCGTTGTGCTCAGGCTTGTGCGCAAGGAAGAGCCGGGCGTTGGGGTTTTGGATAAAGGAATTTTCTTCGCCTGTGTAAAGGCGGGCTTCGGTCAGAGAAGAAAGACGCTTCTGAATTCTTTGCAGACAATCAGGGGGACAAGCAAGGCGATGATAGAGGAATGTCTGGCCGCAGCCGGCGTTGAAGCAGGCAGAAGGGCGGAAACGCTTTCATTAGAGGAATTTGGAAAAATATCGAATGAGGTGTATAAGAGATTATGAACAACGAACCGAGCAACGAACGCAGATTTGACAAATTTGAAAAGCTGGACCGCAAGGTCGAGGAAACAATCCAGCAGGTAGAGACCATGACCTGGCGGCAGAGGCTGCGCAAATTTACGCATAACAGCTTTTTTGTGGCCGCGGTCTGGGCGGTGCTTCTCAACCTGCTGATCGAGACGCTGGGCAGATTTCCGACGACGACGGTCTTTGGCGGCCTGCAGTTTATGGTAGAGCATCCGCTGATTTTCTTCTACAATGCGATGATCATCTTTGCCACGCTGGTGATCGCCTCGATCTTCAAGCGCAGGCTGTTTGTGTTTACCATCATCACCATCTTCTGGCTGGCGATCGGCATCGTCAACGGCGTGATCCTCACGCAGCGGATGACGCCTTTCACGGTTAAAGACCTGAGTATTCTTGACGACGGCATCTCCATCGTGACCAATTATCTTTCTACGGCGCAGATCGCCATGGCTATCGGCGGCGCGCTGGCGGCCATCGGCCTTTTGATCCTGCTCTACATAAAGGGACCGAAAAAGGCGCTGCCGGTCAAGTGGAAGCGCAACCTGCTGGGCATAGTGCTCATCATTGCCGCCACCTTTGGCATGACGTCTTTCATGATCAACTCCGGGCGGGTGGAAACCTTCTTCGGTAACCTGGCGTATGCCTACCGCGATTACGGAGTGGTCTACTGCTTTGCCAACACGTGGCTCAACACCGGTATAAGCAAGCCGGAGGGCTACAGCCAGGAGAGCATTCTTGACATCTTCAGCGATGAAGAGCTGGGGGACGATAACGCCATGCTGCTGGAGCAAAAGGACGAGGATGAAGAGCACCCGAACATCGTCTTCCTGCAGCTCGAATCCTTTATCGACCCGGCCACGATCAAGACCATCGAGCTTGACAAAGAGGCCTGCCCTAATTTCCGCCGTCTGGTCGAAAACTATCCTTCCGGACAGCTGACGGTGCCGGCCTGCGGCGCCGGTACGGCCAACGTCGAATTTGAGGTTATGTCGGGCCTGAGCGTCAAGTTCTTCGGTCCGGGCGAATATCCTTACAAGTCGATCCTCAAGGAAAAAACGCTGGAGACGATCGCCTATGATCTCAAGAGCCTGGGCTATTCGACGCACGCGATCCACAATCACCGCGCTGTTTTCTACAACAGAAACACCGTCTTTGCCAACATGGGCATGGACACCTTTACCAGCATCGAGTACATGAACAACGTCGAAAAGACGCCGAAAAACTGGGCCAAGGACGACGTGCTGGTGGACTGCATGCTGGACGCCCTGGATTCGACGGAAGAAAGGGACATGATCTATACGATCTCCGTGCAGGGACACGGCAAGTATCCGGGCGAGCAGGTGCTTTCTGATCCGCAGGTGACCGTGACGAAGGCGCCGAGCGAGGATCTCAAGTGGAAATACGAATATTATGCCAATCAGATATATGAAATGGACGAATTCATCGGCGAGCTGACGGAGGAATTTGCCCAATACGACGAGCCGATCGTGCTGGTCATGTACGGAGACCACATTCCGGCCATCGATCTGACGGAGGACGATCTGCAAAACGGCAACCTCTACGGCACCGAATACGTGATCTGGAGCAATTTCGGCCTCGAAGGAGACGACGAGGATATGTATACCTATCAGCTGACCTCGCATCTGCTGGAAATGCTCGATATGCAGGTGGGCACGATCTTCACCTATCAGCAGAACCACAAGAACAGCGAGACGTATCTTGACGACCTGAAGGCTCTGGGCTACGACATGCTCTACGGCAAACAGTACATCTACGGCGGCAGCGATCCTTTTGCGCCGACGGATATGAAGATGGGTGTGAAGGACATCAAGATCGAAAGCGTGGTCAAGATCGGCGATCGCTATTATATCAAGGGACAGAACTTTACGGAATACAGCAAGGTAACGCTGGATGGTGAGACGCTCAAGACCATCTTCCTGGGTGAGAACATTCTCGGCCTGCTCGAAGAAGTCGACCCTGAGGATGCTTCGCGCATGAAGGTCAGCCAGATCGAAAGAAAGGGCAACGAGATCCTGAGCACCACTGAATAGAGGGAGAAGGACATGGATAACATTGAGACGGGAAGACTTTTGCTGACGCCGTGGCGCGACTGCCTCGAGGACGCGGAAGGGCTTTACGCCTATGCCCGCGATCCGCAGGTAGGACCGAACGCCGGCTGGAAGCCGCATCAGAGCGTAGAAGAATCGCGGCAGATCATAAGAGAGATTTTTATGCCGGCTGACGTCTGGGCCATCAGAGAAAAGAGCAGCGGCCGCATAATCGGCAGCATCGGCCTCGAAAACGACAGGCGCAGAGAGGGAGTAAACAGCAGGGAAATGGGATATTCTCTGGCCAAGGACTGCTGGGGGCACGGCTACATGACCGAAGCCGCAAGAGCGGTGATGGATTATGGCTTTCGCGTCTACGATCTGACGGTGATGGCCATCTGCACGGGTCCTGAAAACAGACGCTCGCAGCGGGTGATCGAAAAGTGCGGTTTCAAATACGAAGGCCGCCAGCGCCGGGCTTATCACATATATGACGGCACGGACCGCGACAATCTGGTATTTTCCATTCTGCGGGAAGAGTGGGAAGCGCTGGCGCAGGCGCAGTTGTAGGCGCAGGGGCAGCATAGCGGGCGCGGTAAAACGAACAAAGGGGAAAGGAAAAGGGGTTATGGCGCGTTTTAAAAAGGTTTTCTTTAGGGCCTTTACGGTTCTGTTTGCCGTGGGGCTGCTCGGACTGGCTGTGAGCCTGGTCATCAACGGCTACATAAAAGATCAGACAGAAGATGCAATCATCTATTCTAAGACCGACCACAGCACATCAATCAGTGAGGACGATGCCAAGGCTCTGCGTGAATTTGACGCTGAATGCATTCTGGTGCTGGGAGCCGGCATCATAGATGCCAAGACGCCCACGCCGATGCTTAAGGACAGGCTCGATCTGGGTATAGAATTATACAAAGCCGGGGCTGCACCGAAAATACTGCTCAGCGGTGATAACGGTCAGGTCGGCCACAACGAGCTGCACGTGATGCTGTCGTATGTGCGGGAGGCCGGGGTGCCGGAGGAAGACATCTTCTGCGATCATGCGGGGTTTTCTACCTATGACTCGCTCTATCGGGCGCAGAGCATTTTCGGCGTAGAGCGTGCCCTGGTGGTGACGCAGAGGTATCACGAGTACAGGGCGCTTTATATCGGTGAAGCGCTGGGACTTGAGGTCAGGGGTGCTTCTGCCGACCAGGAGCGCTATTCCGGTCAGTTTCTGCGCGATTTCCGCGAGTACCTGGCGCGCAACAAGGACTTTTTCAAAACTGCGATCGCGCCTGCCGCGCTGGTGGGCGGCGAAAGCATTCCGATCAGCGGCAGCGGCGTCGTCAGCCACGGCGAATAAGCCCCGCGCTTTCATATCTATGATTTATTGCGGCCAGCGGCGGACACTGGCCGCTTTGCTTTTGTGACCATTTCTATGAGCATTTCCGCGACTATTTCCGTGACCATTTTCGATCTGCCCGCATAGTATGTGAGAGAGCATACATAAGGCAGGTGGCAAAATGATATATCTCGACAATGCGGCGACATCCTTTCCTAAGCCGCGGAACATGATCGCGGCTATGGAAGAATGCGCACTTAAATATTGCGGCAATCCCGGCCGCTCAGGCCATCACATGTCCATGAAAACGGGAGAAGAGGTCTACCGCGCCCGCCGCGCGGTAGCCGATCTTTTTAATATCGACAGGGCGGAGAGGCTTGTGTTTACCAAAAACACCACGGAAGCGCTCAACCTGGGACTCAAAGGCTTTCTGCGGCACGGCGATCATGTCGTGACCACCGCGATGGAGCACAATTCGGTGCTGCGGCCGCTTAAAGAACTGGAAAAGAAAGGCGTGAGCCATTCGATCGTGACGGCGGACGGCTGCGGCCAGGTGCGCGTGCAGGATGTAGAGCGGGCGATCCGCGGCAACACCAGGTTGCTCGTAGTCACCGCCGCCTCCAATGTGACCGGCACGCGCCTGCCGCTTGCGGAGCTCGGCCGCCTGGCCCGCTCTCGCAAGCTTTGCTTTATGGTCGACGGGGCGCAAGGCGCCGGCGCACTGGAGCTCGATGTGCGAAAGCTAGGCATCGATATGCTGGCCGTCCCCGGCCACAAGGGACTGCTGGGGCCGCTGGGCACAGGTGCGCTCTACGCTGCCCCGTCCGTTTCGCTGTGTCCGCTGCTGCAAGGCGGCACGGGCACGGAATCGCGCAGCCGGCAGCAGCCCCTGGAATTCCCTGAAGGTTTCGAGGCTGGCACCGTCAACGCGCCGGCGATCATCGGACTCGGACGCAGCGCCGAATTTGTGCGCCGGGTCGGGGCCGATGTCATCGGCGCCTACGAGGAAGACTTGATCCGCTATCTCGACGAGGGCCTCAGGAATATGGTGTTCGTGGAGCTTTACGGCCCGCCGGCCGCGCAGAAGACCGGCATTTCGCTTTTCAACATCGAAGGTATGGATGCTGAAGAGGTGACGTCTGTCCTCAGCAGCCGTTATGACATTGCCGTTCGCGGCGGCTATCACTGCGCCGGTCTGGCGCACAAGGCGATCGGCACCTGGGAGCGGGGAGCGGTGCGCGCCTCCGTCGGGCCTTTCAACACGCGCAGAGACATCGACGCTCTGCTCGATGCGCTCTGGCAGATCGGCCGCCAGCGCTGAAGCTTTCTGACGGCGCTGAAGCTTTTTTCGGGCGCCGGCGCAGTCTTGCGGCCGCGCGGGGTTTAGCTTGTCGCCGCACGGGGTTTAGCTTGTCGCCGCACGGCTGGATTTGTCGTCGCGCGGATTTAACCGCGACTGCAACTGCGAGGTTAGCCGCGACTTTAACCGCGAGATTAACCGCGACTTTAACCGCGAACGCACGCCCTCCTGCCAAATCGGATGATTTAAACCTTTTAGCAGGGGCGCCCCCTGCCAGCAGCATTTTTTTTGATGATTTAGCAGGGGGCGCCCCTACCAGCAGGATTATTTTAGCTGCGTTAGCAGGGGTAGCAGAAGGCAAAAAAGTCAAAAATTCACTTAAAAGAGCAAAAAGCCGCGGAAATACAGCGACCATGCTTGAAATTACCCCTGCTAAACTTGGATGAAAAACGGCGTTTAGCAGGGGTTGCCCCTGCTAAACGTTATGAACCATTTGATTTAGCAGGAGTTAGGCAATACATCAGAAGCTGTGGACGCTGTTTTTTTACATGATGCGGAAAAATTATGCACAGGAAGCAGTAAAGGGTAGACAAACGCTGTGAAATGTGTTAATATATTTTGCGTTACGGGATGTGGCTCAGCTTGGTAGAGCGTTGCGTTCGGGACGCAAAGGCCGCAGGTTCGAATCCTGTCATCCCGACCAAAAAACCTCAAAGCCCCGCGAGAAGCGGGGTTTTGAGGTTTTTGATATGATTGGAGGATGCGAACCTGAGAAGGCACGAGCGTGAAGCAGGAGGCTACGGTGGAGCCTCCTGCAGCGAGTGGTCTGCAGGCGACCGAAAAGGGAGCCGAGGAAGCAGCCTGCAAGCGGAGCGAAGCAGGCGGTCGAATCCTGTCATCTAAGTGTTGCACCCTGACAGTATTTTGGCTGCATCAACTATTGTGGAATTATCCACATGAGTATAAATGTTAGCAGTCATCTGTATATCTGAATGGCCCATCCTATTTCTTCTAAAATACAATGGCGTATGCGTGATATGTACGTTTTGCGTGTCACTTCCTTCTGGCGGGTTTTATATGTCTCTACGACTTTATATGCCCATGCTTCTACTGTCATATTAGAGCTTATGACAGTCCTACCTTCTTTTAAATCACGCTTTTTCAACTCCAGGGCAGGCATGGTACAATATGAGTGCGAATCGGGTTTGTACCATGCCAGCCCTTGCCCTCCGCAAGGAGGGCTTTTTATTATTTAGTCTTTTTTACTTTGGGATTTGCCAGTTCCTTTTCCTCGGACTTGAGGCGCCGTTCAACTTTTTTAACGTCTTCTTCCGGCGGCAGTTCTTCTGGCCGGATCCCTCGTTCGCCGAGCATGTTTCTAACACTGGTATTATTTTGGATATGTTCCGATGTAATCGGTTCCTCTCCGAACAAATCTTTAGTTTCGACGTTCAGATTTGTCATTTCCGTTGCGAGATTTTTGGCAGCGATGGTAACCGCGGGAAGCTTGTCAGCAAGGGCTCCGCTCAGCAAGCCGTTGTTCGATAACTTCAGCCTTGCGGGTTTGTACGGCGAAATAACTTTGCGCGAAAGCGATTTCGTCTTTACGCGGATCACCGTTCTGCGCAATGAGGTAGCAGGCATAGCGGGTCAGGTGATACCCCTTAAATTCTCTCATAGCACCGCTAACTATCGGAACCATCTCGCTCACCTCAGCGAAATGGTCTGAGACTGAAATTCCACTGTTTTCGCAAGAAAGTATAGCTTTTTTAATTACTGGGATAAATTTATTAAATTCTCCATAGCCTAAAACTTTGCAAAGCTCTCTGGCGTTCCAATATTCTACGCCATCATCTGTAGTATGTACAATATCATCAAATGTGGTTTTTAATTCTTGAATCGTTTGTTTGTCCATATTTATACTCCTTTTATAAAAAGGCTTATCGTATGTCCGCATTTACCTTTGTTATTAAAAATTTTCGCGATTTTTCTTTTAAAGAAGCACAGGAACGAGCCGAAAAAGAAGCAAGGGAAAAAGAAAGACAGGGGCGTATCAAGGCACGAAGAAAGAAGCGAGATATGGAAAGATAATTCTTTGATAATGATGAGGACAGTCAGATAAAAACTGATTGTCCTTGTCTAATAAGGATAGAAAACACAGGAGCAGTATGGTAAAATGAGGGTTACAAATCGGAATCTGAACTTTTATTAGGTAAAATAAAGGAGAAATCAAAAATGGTAGTCGAAGAAAAAGAATGTCAAGAAAATAAAATTATATGTTTTTTAGATACAGACGAAATAATAGATAATATTTTAATGCGTCTTAGTTCATTTAAATCTATGAAAATAAATAGAGTGTTCAAAAGTATAAGTTTGGTAAGTGCATTTTATATCTTCTCTTTAGCATTTTATTCGTACTTGTTTAGTATATCCTTTGCATGGGTCTTGCTATTGCTAAGTATCGTATTTGCTTTGTTAGGTTTAAATGTAGAAAAATTCCAAAAAACATTTATGAAAACAATCATAAATAATGAAAAACAGAAAATGAACGGTGAACGAAAATATGTGTTTTCAAAAGAAGGTGTCGATATAGTCACAGATATTGGAGTTACACATAATTATTGGAATTCATTTGTTAGCAAGGGAGAGATTGAAAATCATATTTATCTAATTCGGAATGACAATAAAGTTATATTGGTTAATAAAAATGCTTTGCCTGAAAATGAATTACTATTGCTTAGAAGTTTTATTAAAGATATAGAAACAGAACAAATAGAAACTAAAAATAAAATGTCTTTCAAAATGAAGACATTGATTGTTGCTACGATGATTACCATTATAGTGTCAATAGTATATATTGGCATTAGAAATGGATATCCTTTAGCAAATGGAGAAATATTTCGTTTATGGTTCATAAGAACAGCTCCTATTATAATACTTTTAACTTTGCTATGTTTAAATGTTATATGGACTTGTGTTTTATCTGGAATCATAAAAACAAATAAAAAGAAATCTTTACTAAAAAAAATTTTTTTATGGGTAGTCGGAATAATCGTAGTGTTAGCAATGGCGTTTGGGATATTTGTAAATATGCTAAATGATGATTCAGAATATTATAATGACAATGGAACGGTAATAGTTAAAAATCCAGTGTGGTTAGATAAACCATCGTTTAAACTGTACAAAGAAGAAAATATTCTTGTCCTTAAGTTCTTAAGAGATTCAGACGGAATAAATGACATAGATCCTTCAATTACACAACAGGAATATATAGACAAATATATATCTAAAAATTATGGGGATTTAGAGAATAAACCAGAACATGAAGACAACGATAAAATTGAATCAAGTCAAAACGATTTGACAATCGAAAGTCAACAATATTCAAAAAAAATCAAGAAAATAGACGAAGGCTATCAAAAAATATATCAAACCTATATAAAGGAAACTGATGCAGAATATAGAAAAGATTATAATGCAAAGGGATATAGCTATATCATTACTTACGAAGATGAAACACAAGTTAGATATCTAATGTATGATCGTGATAATCAAGAAGGTACAAAAGCACAATATGTATATTATAAAAGCACAAAAAGTACAGATGGTTCATGGAGTATGATGGATGCAGATATTTTAGCTATGTATCAATATGATTACGAATCAAAGGAAGCAGCTAACTTAGAAAAAACTTCGTGGTAACCAAGTTATACAGATTTTAGTTTTCTATCATCTGTGGAAATGTTTAATAATTACAGTTCATAAAACTTTAAAATGTGAATTTGTTGCAATAATCAGATATGTTAATTTGCGTTGCTTGTGGCAATGGATGTTTTGATATTTAATGAGTGTATCAAAACAAAGGAGGCACAGGTTATGTTAAACGAGAATATTAGAAAGTTACGAAAATCAAAAGGACTTTCACAAGAAGAACTTGCTATAAAGTTAAATGTAGTAAGACAGAAAACCACAAAAAATCATCTTGACAAAGTCAATCCCGAGGGCAAGGGCTTCCAGCAGAAAACCCGGTTTGCCAATTTTTATAACCTACCGGAACTGATGTCGGTTTTTAAGGAAGTGGCGGATATTCAGACCGCCGATATGCTCAATCTCCCTGTGACGAAAGCCAACTATGAGACGGTAGTCTGCAAACCCAGTGAAATGCAAAAAGACATGGTTTCTTCCCTTGCTGATCGCGCCGACGCGGTACGGGGCGGCGCGGTTGACCCCTCCGTAGACAATATGCTGCTCATTACCAACGACGGGCGCAAGCTGGCGCTGGATCAACGACTGCTTAACCCCATGCTTCCAGATTTCGAGGGAAGCAAAGTTAACGTCTGCGCGGGCAATATCTATCGGATATGGGAGGATACCAAAGAGAAACGATTGACGCAGCTTGTGTTCTGCGATCTTTCCACACCGAAAAACGACGGGACATTCAGCGTTTACAACGATTTGCGGGATAAGCTGATTGATCGTGGGATTCCCGAAGAAGAAATCGCCTTTGTGCATGACGCGAACAATGAAACGCAGAAAAAAGAACTGTTTGCCAAAGTGCGTCGGGGCAAAATCCGCGTGCTACTCGGCTCTACGCCGAGAATGGGGGCTGGTACGAATGTACAGGATAAACTCATTGCTTTGCATGATTTGGATTGCCCGTGGCGTCCCCGCGACTTGGAGCAGCGAAGTGGGCGGATTATCCGGCAAGGCAACCAAAATCCCGAAGTGCAGATTTACCGCTATGTTACGGAGGGGACGTTTGACAGCTATCTTTATCAGATGGTGGAGAACAAGCAGCGATTTATTTCACAGGTATTTACCTCCAAATCTCCCGCCCGTGTTATGCAGGAGATCGACGACGCGGTGCTGTCCTACAACTGCTGGAAGGGAAAGGCGCGGTTAATCTTACCGGCGAGGAACATGAAATACTCACAGCCTTTTTCCGCCTGTATATGAAGGCTGACAATATGGAACGGGAACAAATCTATTTTCGTGGACATGCCGATGGATTTGCTTATCTGCAAAAGATCGGCGCTCTGAAAGCAGAATAATTCGTTTGGCGGCGTGGAGAAATCCATGCCGCTTTTACATATCCAAATTCATTTTCATGCCGTAAAAAGTCTTGTGAGAATTAAAGTTTTTACGGATTACAAGTAAAAACTATTGATATTTCGCAAGTTTTTGGATATACTATTGGTAGGAAACAAGGAGGTGGACAATATGATTATCCGACCACAATATATGAACACGCTGAAAACCTACCGTGATGTTCCGCTTGTTAAGATACTGGCGGGAATCCGGCGCTGCGGCAAATCCACGATTTTAGATATGCTGCGGGACGATCTGCTGAAAAGTGGGATTGCCGCAGACCACATTATCAGTATGCGTTATACGTCAGAGGATTTTGACGACGGTATGACCGACAAGGATATGTATAACGGTATCAAGGAGCAAATGACCGGAGATGGGCGCTACTATCTGCTGCTGGACGAAGTGCAGGAAATTACCGGCTGGGAAAAAGCTGTCAACAGCCTGCTGGAAAATGCCAATACCGACATTTATGTGACCGGCTCCAATTCCAAACTGATGTCCAGCGAGATCTCCACCTATTTGACGGGACGGTATATCTCCATTCCGGTTTATACGCTGTCTTTCGCTGAATATTTGGAGTTTAAGAAATCAGATTCCCGTTCCCCAAAGGAGCTGTTAAACGAATA
>CALWNX010000027.1 GCA_944382925.1 uncultured Clostridia bacterium
TCAAGCTCGACGGTGTTATGATAGACGATCCGCAGGTGATCCACGATATAGCCGGCGATTTTACAGGCTTTTCACAGATCGTTCCGCTGAAAAAGACCAAGGAAGGCATCAAAAGCACGGGCCGGGATGGACTGATGGCAGAAGAGGATTTTGCAAAGCTGCGTGAGGCTGTGGCTGCCAGGGTGCGGCAAGCCTGTGAGGATCTGACGGCAGGGCGCATCGATATTCACCCGATGAAGACCAAGGACCGTTCGGCCTGCACTTACTGCGACTACAAAGGCATCTGCCGCTTCGATACTGTTTTCGAGGGCTGCAGCTATAATATAGTAAGATAATGCCGGACGATCATAAAAAGGAGGCTAAAGCTATGATGGAAACGAAAGATCTCATCATCAGAGAATCCGTCTTTGCTGACATCGAGTATTTCTACCCCTGGGAGCAGAAGCCGGAGGTGACGGAATTTTTCAGCATCAGGGACGGACAGACCAAAGAAGAAGTGATCCGCAAATACATCAAGGATGACGACGATCCGGCCGCGCGCCAGTTCACGATCGTGCTCAAGGGCAGCAGTCCACTTGGCGGCGGAGCGCAGGGCGAAGACAGGCCGATCGGGCGCATCGTGCTGGCGGACATCGAAGAAGGCTGGAAAGCCGAGCTGTGGCGCATCTACATAGCCGACACCTCGCTGCGCGGCCACGGCCTGGGCAAGCAGGCGCTGCTGGCGATGATGGACTACTGCTTTAAAGAGCTTGCGCTTGAGCGCCTCTATCTCGACCATTATACGGGCAATCCGGCCGGCTTTCTCTACCAGTCGGTAGGCTTTCGCTACGAAGGCGTGCTGCGCAAGAACTGCCGCAAGAACGGCGTGCTCTACGACGTTCACCTGATGTCGATGCTCAGAGAAGAATACGAGGCAAAGACTTGTTAAACCACCTGAAATTAGGTACAATAAATAATATGTAAAATATGAGCAAGGAGGAACATACAATGTCCAATATTCCTACACCGCATATCGAAGCTAAAGCAGGAGATTTTGCCAAGACCGTGCTGATGCCGGGAGATCCGCTGCGCGCCAAATTCATTGCCGAGACCTTTCTGGAGGACGCCGTGCTGGTCAACAATGTGCGCGGCATCCAGGGCTATACCGGCACGTATAAAGGCAAAAGAGTATCCGTCATGGCCTCCGGCATGGGCATACCGTCGATGGCCATCTATTCGTACGAGCTTTTCAATTTTTATGAAGTAGAAAACATCATCCGCGTGGGCACGGCCGGCGTCATCGACCCGTCTCTGAAGGTCAGAGATATAGTGATGGGCATGGGCGCCTGCACCAATTCCAACTATGCCGCGCAGTTTGACCTGCCGGGCACCTACGCGCCGATCTGTTCATATCCGCTGTTGAAAAAGGCGATCGAGGCTGCCGAAGCCAAGGGCATCGAGGTCAAGGTGGGCAACATCTATTCCTCGGATGCTTTCTACGACGACGCCGGCGGTCTGGCCAAATGGCAGAAGATGGGCGTACTGGCGACGGAGATGGAGGCCGCTGCCCTGTACATGAACGCTGCCAGAGCCGGCAAGAACGCGCTTGCTATCTGCACGATCTCCGACAATCCGTTTACCGGCGAGGCCACCACAGCGGAAGAAAGACAGATGACCTTTACCGCCATGATGGAAATCGCGCTGGAAATCGCCTAGGCAGGAACGGAGGACAGGGAAATGGGGGAAAGATACCCGAGACTGGAAATAAATCTCGCTCATCTCAAGCATAACGTGGCCACCATCGTCGAGAAATGCGGCAGCCAGGGCGTGCAGGTCATGGGCGTGATCAAAGGCGCCAACGGACTTCCTGAGGTAGCCAAAACCTTCGACGAGGGCGGCGTAGCCATGATCGCATCTTCGCGACTGGAGCAGATCGAAGACGCCATCAATGCCGGCATCGAGAAGCCGATGGTGATGATCAGGATTCCGATGCTCAGCGAGGTAGAGGACGTGATCAGGCTCACCGACATGAGCCTCAACAGCGAGCTTGAGGTCATCAAGGCGCTCAACGCCGAGGCCCGGCGTCAGGGCAAGCTGCACAAGGTCATCCTCATGGCCGAGATGGGCGACCTGCGCGAGGGCTATTGGGATCACGAGGAGCTGATCGAGGTAGCAGAATATATCGAGAACAAGCTCATCAACATCCAGCTGGCCGGCATCGGTACTAACGTAGGCTGCTACGGTGCGATTCTGCCGACCGTGGACAAGCTGGAGGAGCTTGTCGAGCTGGCCGAAAAAGTCGAGCAGCGCCTCGGGCGCGAGCTCGAGTACATAGCGGGCGGGGCGACCAGCAGCCTGATGAGGATCTGGGACGGCAATATTCCCAAAAGAGTAAATCTGCTTCGCGTCGGCGAGGGAATTCTTCTGTCCCGCGACATGGAGGTTTTCTATAACTACGACGTTTCCGAAATCTGCCGCGATGTGTTCAGGCTCAAGGCGGAGGTCATCGAGGTAAAGGATAAGCCGACCTATCCGATCGGCACCATCGCCGTCGACGCCTTCGGACATACGCCTGTCTATGTGGACAGAGGCATCAGGCGCAGAGCGCTGATCGCCGTGGGCAAGGTCGATTACGGCGCGCCTGAGGACCTGCTGCCGATGGAAGAGGGGATCGAGGTCCTCGGCGCTTCCAGCGATCATACGATCATCGATGTGGAGGATGCGGCCAGAGATTTCAAGGTAGGAGACATCATGACCTTCGACGTCTGCTATGCCACGCTCGTCTATCTCACCAGTTCGCGCAACGTGCGCATCGTTTGCGTTTAAGAAGGCCATGCCATGAGCGAATATCCAAGATTGCTGATAAATCTTGAGCATTTCAGGAATAATGTCAGAGAGACGATCAAAAGGTGCGCCCAGTGCGGCGTGACCATCACCGGCGTCATCAAGGGCGTCAACGGTCTGCCGGAAGTTACCCGCGCCTATATAGACGGCGGGGTCGCTTCCGTCGGCACTTCGCGCCTGGAACAGTTTGCGGGTGTGCGCGAGTATGCGCCCGCCGCGGAGCTGATGCTGATCAGGACGCCGATGCCAAGCGAGATCGAGGACGTGGTGAGGCTGACTGACATCAGCCTCAATACTGAGATCAGCGTGCTAAAAGCGCTGGACAGAGAGGCTTTCCGCCAGGGACGGGTGCATAAGGTGCTGCTGATGATAGACACAGGCGACCTGCGCGAAGGCTTCTGGGACGAAAAGGAGCTGAGCGAGGCCTGCCTGCTGGCAGAACGTTCCGCCAACCTTTATCTGGCCGGCGTGGGCACAAATGTGGGCTGCTACGGAGCGATCGAGCCGACTGTCGAAACGCTGTCCAAGCTGTCTGAGGCTGCCGAAAAAATTGAGGCCTTGATCGGCCGTCCGCTGGATATTATTTCAGGAGGAGCCAGCAGCAGCCTGATGAGAGTGTGGGACAAGGACATGCCGCCCAAGATAAATCATTTGCGCATCGGCGGCGAAGTCATGCTGGCCCACACCAACAGGGTGGTCTACGGCTACGACATGAGCGGCTTCTACTTTGACGCTTTTCGCCTCGAGGCCGAGATTGCAGCCGTCATCAAGGTCAGCGACGGCAACGGACGGACGCGGCGCAAGGCGGTGCTCGATGTAGGCAGCGTAGATTTTTGCCACGCCGACGCGCTCTATCCGCTCGACCCGCAAATCAGGATTGAGCAGGTTTCGCACGACCATACGCTGGTAGATATTGAGGATGCCCGGGACAAGTGCGGGCTGGGGGATAAGCTGACATTCGACCTCAGCTACGGCGCTTTGGTATATCTCACAAAGAGCAGGAGCGTAAAGCTTGAATTCATTGACAAATAGACGCCTGTGGGATATAATAATGGGCACGGCTATATACACAGTCGAAAGGAGAAAGTAAGAATGTCAGAAGAAATTTTGCTGACCCAGGAAGGGTATGACAAAATTGTAGCAGAACACGAGGAACTGGTTTCTGTCAGAAGAAAAGAAGTTTCGGAGCGGCTCAAGGAGGCGATCTCCTACGGAGACCTGTCGGAGAACTCCGAATACGATTCGGCTAAAAACGAGCAGGCTGAGCTTGAAGAGAGGATTCTCAAGCTGGAGAATATGATCCGCAAGGCCAAGATCATCAATGAAGAGGAGATGAACGCCGACCAGGTCAGCGTCGGCCTCAAGGTCACCGTTGAAGACACCGCATCGGGCGACAAGATGGAATTTACCATCGTCGGCTCCACAGAGGCGGATCCGTTCAGCGGCAAGATCTCCAACGAATCAGAAGTAGGCAAGCATCTGCTGGGCAAGAAAAAAGGCGACTTAGTGGAGATCATAGTTCCGGACGGAACACTCAGCTACAAGATCGTTGATATAAGCAAATAAGAAAGAACGACCAGACACAGGACAGATACGGTTAGAGAGGTACCGCAGGGATGAGTAAGGAAGAATTGAGAGAAACCCGGGCGCAGGAAGAGAGCGAGATCACAAGCGAGATCACAGAAGAAAGCCTGAACGAGCTGAGAAAGATCAGGCGCGATAAGCTCAAAGCCCTTCAGGAAGCGGGCAGAAATCCCTTCCTGATCGAAAAATGGGATGTCACCGCACACAGCATGGATATAAAGGACAACTTCGACGCTATGGAAGACCAGGAGGTTTCCTGCGCCGGCAGGATCATGGCTTTCCGCAACATGGGCAAGGCTTCGTTTATCGATATTCAGGATAAACAGGGCCGCATCCAGTGCTACGTGCGCCGCGACGCCATCGGTGATGAGGAGTACAAGTGGTTTAAAACCTATGACATCGGCGACATCGTCGGCGTCGAGGGCACCGTCTTCCGCACTCAGCACGGCGAGGTTTCTATCAAGGCCGAAAAGGTGGTGCTGCTGAGCAAATCGCTGCAGATTCTGCCTGACAAGTGGCACGGCCTCAAGGACACCGACCTCAGATACCGTCAGCGCTATGTGGATCTGATCGTCAATCCGCAGGTCAAGGATGTTTTCGTAAAGCGCGCGCAGATCATCAAGGAGATCAAGCGGGTGCTCGAAGACGATTACGGCTTCCTCGAGGTGGACACCCCGATCCTGACCGTCATCGCCGGCGGGGCGAACGCCAGACCTTTCAACACTCATCACAACACGCTCGACCTCGACATGAAGCTGAGAATATCCAACGAGCTCTACCTCAAGAGACTCATCGTCGGCGGACTGGACAGGGTTTACGAGATGGGTAAGATGTTCAGAAACGAAGGCATGGACAAGAACCACAACCCTGAGTACACCAGCATGGAGTGCTACATGGCTTACGGCAATATGGAGAGCGTGATGGAAGTGACCGAGCAGGTCGTTTCCAAAGCCGCCATCGCCGCCACCGGCAGCCCGGTGATAACGTACCAGGGCAAGACCTTTGACCTGACGCCGCCTTGGAAGCGTCTGAAGATGGAGGATGCCGTCAAGGAGATCACCGGTGTAGATTTTGCTAAGATAGACAGCGATGAAGAGGCTCGCGCCGCCGCCATCGAAAAAGGCATGGACCGCGAAGAGGTGGCCAAGTGGACGCGCGGCAAGATCATCGCCGAGATGTTCGAGGAATTCTGCGAGGACGTGCCGGGCTATCTGGACGGACCGGTCTTCGTGATCGGCCACCCGGTAGAAATATCGCCGCTTTCCAAGCGGGACCCGGAGGATCCACGCATCACCAGAAGATTTGAAGCATACGTAAACGGCTGGGAGATCGCCAACGCCTTCTCCGAGCTCAACGACCCGATCGATCAGTACGAGCGCTTTGCCGCGCAGCAGCGGCAGCTCGATCTCGGCGAGGACGACGAGGCACATCCGATGGATAAGGACTTCGTCAACGCGCTCGAAGTCGGCATGCCGCCGACGGGCGGCCTCGGCGTGGGCATAGACAGGGTCATCATGCTGCTGACAGACGCGCCTAGCATCAGAGATATAATATTCTTCCCCACAATGAAACCCTTAGATGGTGTAAAGAAAGAAATTGGTGTAAATTCTGAAGCTGCAAAAGCTCCTGATACACCAAAAGCAGAACCGGAGAAAATTGATTTTTCCAATGTGAAAATCGAGCCGCTGTTTGAGGAGTTTGTAGATTTTGAAACATTCTCAAAATCTGATTTCAGAGCTGTAAAGGTAAAAGAATGTGAAGCTGTGCCAAAGAGCAAAAAGCTCCTTAAATTCGTTTTAGATGACGGTACAGGCACAGATAGAGTGATTTTAAGCGGTATTCACGAGTATTACGAGCCGGAAGAACTGGTCGGAAAGACCTGTATCGCTATTACAAATCTGCCGCCTCGTCCAATGATGGGCATTGACTCCTGTGGTATGCTGATTTCGGCAGTACACGAAGAAAACGGCAGAGAAGGTCTTAACCTTTTGATGGTTGATGACCGTATTCCGGCAGGTGCAAAACTGTATTAAGATGTACCGTTTTGCCTGTGAAAACGGGATGTACTTCATTTTCTGAAAAGCTCAGATTTTACACAAATACACCAATTTTACACCAATCGATGTCAAAATCGGTGCAGAGGTAAAAAAATCGCATAATTAACGGAATAAATGGGCAGTCCCTTAATGGGATTGCCCATTTTTAGAAGAAATACGAAAAAAACTCTTGACCTGTACGCAGCGTACACGCTTATACTATCATCACAAGGAGGT
>CALWNX010000028.1 GCA_944382925.1 uncultured Clostridia bacterium
AGCTGCTCTACCGTTGAGCCACACCAGCGAAGGAACTGTTAAAAAGTTGGCGACCTGGAACGGGCTCGAACCGTCGACCTCCAGCGTGACAGGCTGGCATTCTAACCAACTGAACTACCAGGCCATCTTTAATGGTGGGCGCTATAGGGCTCGAACCTATGACCCTCTGCTTGTAAGGCAGATGCTCTCCCAGCTGAGCTAAGCGCCCGTTTTGTCGATTTGTTCGACACACTCATTAAGTTTACATTACGTGGTGCAAATTGTCAATAACTTTTTAAACTTTTTTTAAATTTTTGCGGGCAAGCGCAAATCGTATTTAACAAGCTCAAATCGTATTTAACGAGCTGAAAACTATATTAGCACAATACAAAATCCGTGTCAACCATTTATTTTAATAAGATGACGCACGGCTCTGATTTCTTCGTGCAAAATATCATAGCGTCCGGCTGTCAGATCTGCCAGCAGCGACTCAAGGCGGGCGCGGTTCTCCGGCTGGCAGGAAAGCTCGGCCTGAATCTTTTCGCCGTAGCTTAAGTCGAGGATCTCAAAGTCGTCTCCTGCCAGCTTGCGCAGCCTGGCCAGATGCGAATAGTCGAGGCCCACGCTCAGGCAGAGGCGCTGCTCGACGCTGCACGTGCCGGCCGCTTCGAGCCCCAGCTTGGCGCTGGAGGTATACGCCCGCACAAGCCCGCCTGTTCCCAGCTTGACGCCGCCAAAATACCTGGTCACGACTATGACCGTATTGGTTATGCCTGCGCTGGTCAGAAGCTGCACGACAGGCGCGCCCGCCGTCCCCTGCGGTTCTCCGTCGTCCGAAGCCCATTGCAGCTGCATCTTGTCGCCGATGACCATCGCCGGCACATTGTGCGTGGCGTCCTTGTGCTCTTTTCTGATTCTGGCAATAAAGGCCTCCGCATCCTCCCTGCTGCCTACAGGGCGCACATGAGCGATGAAACGCGACCGTTCGATCGTCTGCTCGGCAGAGGCTTCGCGCCATACGGTATCATATAATTTCATATTCTCTGAACCTCTGATAATCAGCCTCTTTGAGGCTGAGCTCAAAATACGTGCCCTCCGGGCGGTAATCCATGACGGATACGTCAGCTTCCTCGCAGAGATAGGAAGCGATCTCGCCCCGGCTGAAAGGAATCAGCAGCCGGGCCCTGATGCGGCCGGAAAATAGCTTGTCCTCTATCGCCTCAAGCAGCTGGTCCATGCCCTGCCCCGTCCTGGCCGAAAGCTCGATATTTTCCGTGCCCGGCTCCATGATGATCTGCTCGTGCGGCAGATCGCACTTGTTAAAGACCATGATCTTGTCCTTGCCGCCGGCGCCGAGCTCCTTCATGACGCGCTCTGTGACCGCGATATGAAAATCGTGGTTTTCGTAGGAAGCGTCCACCACGTGCAGCAGAAGGTCGGCATAGACGACTTCCTCCAGCGTGGCCTTGAAGGCCTCGATCAGCGAGTGCGGCAGCTTGCTGACAAAGCCTACCGTGTCGATCAGCACGAAGCGGCGGCCGTTTTGCAGATCGACGCCGCGCTGCTGCACGTCGAGGGTGGCAAACAGCATGTCCTCTTCAAAAACGTTTTTTTCCTCCCGTCCGTTCATGGCCAGGATCCTGTTCATGATCGCCGATTTGCCGGCGTTGGTGTAACCCACCAGCGCCACCACCGGCACGCTGCTCTTCTGCCGCCTGGCCCTCTGCGTGCCGCGCGTGCTCTTGAGCTGGCGGAGCTCCTCCCTGATGTCGTACATGCGCCGCTCGATGTGACGCCTGTCCGTTTCCAGCTTCTTTTCGCCCGGTCCTCTGGTGCCGATTCCGCCGCCCAGTCTGGAAAGCGAGCGGCCAAAGCCCGTCAGGCGCGGCAGTCTGTACTTGAGCTGCGCCAGCTCTACCTGCAGCTTTCCCTCTCTGGAAGTGGCGCGGGCGGCAAAGATGTCCAGGATGAGGATCGTCCTGTCGATGACGCGCACGCCGGTCGCTTCCTCGAGATTGCGCAGCTGCATGCCTGAAAGCTCGTCGTTGAAGATGATCAGATCCGCTTCCATGGCCTGCGCCATCTGCGCAAGTTCCTCGACCTTGCCCTTGCCGATCATGGTCGCGGTGTTGGGCTTTTCCATGCTCTGTATCATACGCCCGAGCACGGTGGCGCCGGCCGCCTCGGCCAGCCCGTCAAGCTCCTCCATCGAATAGGAAATGTCCGCGCCAATCTCCAGGCCCACGAGGATGGCCCGGTAGCTCTCTTCACTTATAACCTCGTTTTGTTCATTAAATCTTACCATGCTCATATTCTACCACAATTCGCCCGCCACAGCCAAGAGGTATCTTTGCTAAACAGCGTCGAGGATGCTTCCCTCTGGCACCACCACATAGCTGTCCGGCACCTTGCCCACGATCACGGCCTCAGCCAGCAGAAGCCGCCTGTTGATCTGCGCCGTCTTGTCGGTGAACGGCGCCAGGATGTGAATCTGGCTGGTGATCGTACAGTAGACATAATATCTGGTCTGGTTGATGCCCTCGGTCTCAAAGCCGGTCTCATACTGGAACTTGGTGAGGCTGACCGGCTGCACCTTGACGGTGACCGCAAACGGCAGCTGCGAAAGAAGCTTGCTGCCCGTTATGACGCCCCAGTTTACCTTTATTTCCTCCGTATCGCCCAGGTCGTAGTTTTCCCTCACATTCGTAGAAAACTCCAGCAGAAGCTTATTTATGACCTCTGCGTTGGGCTCCAGATACTGGATATTACCCTCGCTGTCTCTTTCCACTTTGAGCAGCGGGCCGCTGAGAGCTTCGTCGTAAAGGCCGTTTTGCAGGCTGTCGTTTATCTTTATCGCCACGGCGTTGACCGCCACCGCCTCCGCCGTCTGCTGTATGCTGTCGCCGAATTTGTCTCTGATGACCAGCATGCCGCCCAGAATCACCAGGCCGATGCCGATCAGGATCACTGCTGCTCTTTTCATAACAAACCCCCTTTTATCATATGCCTGACAAAGGGGGTTTGGTGCTCTGATGCTTGAATTTTATCTTTGCTTTACAGGATGAACCTGTCCAGATCTTCCTTATGGATGGTCTCCTGGAACTTTTCCTTGACGTATTCCTCGTCGATGACCAGCTTCTCCTGCTCCATCTCCGGGATGTTGAAGGAAATATCCTCCAGCAGCTTTTCCAGCACGGTGTGCAGCCTTCTGGCGCCGATGTTCTCCGTCTGCTCGTTCATGAGGAAGGAAATCGTCGCAATCTCCTTGATCGCGGCCTCGGTAAATTCCACCTCCACGCCCTCAGTCTCCAGGAGCGCCTTGTGCTGCTTGATGAGCGCGTTTTCCGGCACGGTGAGGATGTTGATGAAGTCTTCTTCCGTCAGGCTGGCCAGCTCCACTCTGATCGGGAAACGTCCCTGCAGCTCAGGGATCAGATCCGTCGGCTTGGCGGTGTGGAAAGCGCCGGCGCCGATAAAGAGAATGTGGTCGGTCTTGACCGGACCGTATTTCGTGTTGATGACGCTGCCCTCGACGATCGGCAGGATGTCCCTCTGCACGCCCTCGCGGGAAACGTCCGCACCGCTGGTCATGCGGTTGCCGGAGGCGATCTTGTCGATCTCATCGATAAAGATGATACCGTTCTGCTCGGCGTTTTCAAGCGCCTCGTCGGTCACCACGTCCATATCGATCAGCTTCTGCGCCTCCTGTTCGCGCAGGATCTTGCGCGCGTCCTTGACCTTGCAGTTCTTTTTCTTGGTCTTTTCCGGCATCATATTGCCGAA
The DNA here is from genome assembly GCA_944382925.1 of uncultured Clostridia bacterium. GTDB lineage: Bacteria > Bacillota > Clostridia > Peptostreptococcales > Anaerovoracaceae > Fimisoma. The sequence goes on from CALWNX010000028.1 coordinate 3,763, forward strand.
GATGTTGCCGATGGCGATGGACATGCCCTCGTTGCTCATATCGAGCTGATTGCCCTTTGGCGTATCCACGACCTCGATCTCTATATACTGCTCCTCCAGCAGTCCCTGCCGCAGCTGCTCCCTGACCTGCTGTCTGGCCATCTCCACGTCGTTGTCCTCGTGAGGCGCCTCGCCCTTTTCGGCCTGGCTGTCGATGTACTGCTGCTTCTGGCTGGTGTAGCCGCCGCTGTTCATGATGAAGTCGAACGGGCTCCTGCTCTTGCTGGCGGCAGGCTTCTTGTTTTTGCCCGGAATGATGGCCTCGACGATCTTTTCCTCGACGATCTCGTCGGCGATATTATATTTTTCTTCCAGCTTTTTCTGCTTGGTCACGCGCATGGAAGCCTCGACCAGATCGCGCACCATCGAATCGACGTCGCGGCCGACATAGCCGACCTCCGTGAACTTGGTAGCTTCGACCTTGACGAAAGGCGCGTCCATGAGCTTGGCCAGCCTTCTGGCGATCTCCGTCTTGCCGCAGCCGGTCGGTCCCATCATGAGAATGTTCTTCGGCGTGATCTCCTCGCGCATCTCCTCGGAAAGCAGGCTGCGCCTGTAACGGTTTCTGAGGGCGATCGCCACTGATTTCTTTGCCTCGTCCTGACCGATTATATACTTATCCAGCTCCGCCACGATTTCCTTGGGCGTCATGCTGTATACCTTGCTTGCCATTTGTGTTCCTACCCCCTTTGCTACAGCTTCTCGACGGAAATATTATCGTTGGTGTAGACGCAGATCGAGGCTGCGATGCGCAGCGACTCTCTGACGATCTCCTCGGCGCTCATGTCCGTGTGATTGAACAGCGCATTGGCCGCCGCATATGCGTAGTTGCCGCCCGAGCCGATGGCCACGAACTGCTGGTCCGGTTCGATCACCTCGCCGGTGCCGGAGATGACCAGCATGTCATCCTTGTCTGCTACTATCATCAACGCTTCCAGATTGCGCATGCCTCTGTCTGAACGCCACAGCTGCGCCAGATCGACGGCCGCGCGCTTGAGATTGCCGGAATGCTCCTCCAACTTGCTCTCGAATTTTTCTGTCAGCGAAAAGGCGTCGGCTACCGAGCCGGCAAAGCCGGAAATGACCTGGTTTTTATAGATTTTTCTCACTTTCTTGGCGCCGTTTTTCATGATGGCGGTCTCGCCCATGGTCACCTGTCCGTCGCCGCCGATGCAGATGTCGTCGGGTCCTCTTCTGACTGCACAGATCGTGGTTGCGTGAAATTGTACCATTTTTCCTTGTCCTCCTAATCTACTTCTCGTATACCCTCATTGTTATTCTTTATACCCACATTTATCGTTTGAGCAAACATATTTAGCCCCGCGCATGTTGCGTTCCAGCAGAAGCGCGCCGCACTGCGGGCATTTTTTATCGGTCGGCTTGTACCAGAAGGCTCTTGTGCAGGTCGGATAATTGCTGCAGCCGTAGAAGATCTTGCCCGATCGACCTCGCTTGGCCACGATGTCGCCGCCGCAGTCCGGGCACTTGACGCCCGTCGATTTGACGATCGGCTTGGTAAAACGGCACTCAGGATAGCCGCTGCAGGCGAGGAATTCGCCGAATCTGCCCGTCTTGATCGCCAGCGGCCGGCCGCACTGAGGACATTTTTCCTCCGTCAGCTCCGGCGTCAGCTCTACTCTTTCGATCTGCTCGTCGGCCACTGCCAGCTCTTCTTTTAGCGGAGCGTAAAAATCTCTCACTACCTGCTTCCAGTCCAGATCCTTGGCTTCCACGTCGTCGAGCTTATCCTCCATCCCGGCCGTAAAGCCGGCGTCGACTATCTCCCGGAAATACTGTTCCATCAGCTCAGTGACCACAAAGCCAAGCTCCGTCGGGATCAGCAGCTTCTTATCGCGGCTGATGTATTTTCGCTCCAGCAAGGTGGCGATGATCGGCGCATACGTGCTCGGACGGCCGATATTTTTCTCCTCCAGATCCTTGACGAGGCTGGCCTCGGTAAAGCGTGCCGGCGGCTCAGTGAATTTCTGCTGGCAGTTTATGTCCCCGGCCGTCAGAAGCTCGCCCTCGGCAAGCTCCGGCAGAAAGCTGTCCTCGTCCTCTTCCAGATTAGACGCGTAGATCTTCTGGTAGCCGTCAAAGAGCAGCTTGGAGCCTGAAGCTCTCAGTCCGTAGCGGCCGTTTTTGATCAGCACCTGCATGGAATCGAAGACCGCCTCCGCCATCTGGCTGGCTAAAAATCTGGTCCAGATCAGGCGGTAAAGCTTATACTGGTCGCGGGTCAGCGAATCCTTGATTTCTTCGGGATCGAGCGTCAGATTGCTGGGCCTGATGGCCTCGTGCGCGTCCTGGATGTCCTTTTTCCTGTTGGTAAAGATATTGTCAGCCGTGTAGCGGGCGCCGAAGTGCTCGCCTATATAGGCTTTGGCAGCCGCCCTGGCCTCCGCTGAAATCCTCACCGAGTCAGTCCTGATGTAAGTCACCAGACCCTGCGTGCCGTGACCCTTGATTTCCACGCCCTCGTAAAGCTGCTGCGCCACCATCATCGTCTTCTTGGTCGTAAAGCCCAGCTTGTTGGCGGCATCCTGCTGCAGGCTGCTGGTCGTGAACGGCGGGAAAGGCTTGCGCTTGCGGTTCTTTCTGCTGATCTGGCCGACGCGGTACTCGCCCTCTCTGAGTGCGGCCGTGATCTCTTCCGCCTCCGCGTGACTTTGCACCGTCAGCTTCTTTTCGTCGCAGAGCGCCAGCTTGGCGGTAAATTTCTTTTCCTTTGCAAATTCGACGAGAATGTTCCAGTACTCCTGCGGCACGAAATTCCTGATCTGGTTTTCGCGGTCGCAGATTATCTTCAGTGCGGCCGACTGCACGCGGCCGGCGGAAAGCCCGCGCCTGATCTTGCGCCACAGAAGCGGGCTGATCTGGTAACCCACCAGTCTGTCCAGCACACGTCTGGCCTGCTGGGCGTCAACCAGCCCCAGGTCGATGGCCCGCGGATGCTTGACGGCATTTTTTACTGCTTCCTTGGTGATCTCGTTGAAAACTATCCGGCACGGC
>CALWNX010000029.1 GCA_944382925.1 uncultured Clostridia bacterium
GCCAGAGGACGCCGTGATCTCTTTCTATAAACAGGGCGACTTTGTCGATCTGTGCGCCGGTCCCCATATGGAATCGACCGGCCAGATTAAGGCTTTCAAGCTGATGAGCGTGGCCGGAGCATACTGGAGAGGAGACTCCGACAGACAGATGCTCCAGAGGATATACGCCACGGCATTCCCGACTCAGGAAATGCTCGACGACTATATAACCAAGATGGAGGAAGCCAAAAAACGCGACCACCGCAGGATAGGCAAGGAGATGGATCTGTTCATGCTCACCGAGGAAGGACCGGGCTTCCCGTTCTTCCTGCCAAAGGGCATGATTATCAGAAACGAGCTCGAAGCTTTCTGGCGCAAAGAACATACCAGGCGCGGCTACGAGGAAATCAAGACGCCGCTCATCCTCAACGAGCAGCTCTGGAGAACTTCCGGCCACTGGGATCACTACAAGGATAACATGTATTTTACCAAGATCGACGACGAGGACTACGCCATCAAGCCGATGAACTGTCCGGGCTCGATGCTGGTATACAAGCGCAAAATGTGGTCTTACAGAGATTTCCCGATCCGCTGCGGAGAGCTGGGACAGGTACACCGTCATGAGCTTTCCGGCGCCCTGCACGGACTGATGAGAGTAAGAACCTTCACCCAGGACGACGCTCATATATTCATGCTGCCGGAGCAGGTCAACGACGAGATCAAAGGCGTCGCCAAATTCTGCGATGATGTGTATAAGATGTTCGGCTTTGAATATCACGTTGAGCTTTCCACCAGACCGGAAGACTCCATGGGAACCGACGAAGAGTGGGAGATGGCCGAAAACGCCCTCAGAAACGCCATTGAAGAGATGGGAGTGCCTTTCGTGATCAACGAGGGAGACGGAGCGTTTTACGGACCGAAGCTTGACTTCCACCTCAAGGATTCCATCGGCAGGACATGGCAGTGCGGTACCATACAGCTTGACATGCAGATGCCGCAGCGCTTCGATCTGACATATATCGGACCGGACGGCGAAAAGCACCGGCCGATAATGATACACAGGGTAATTTTCGGTTCGATAGAGAGATTCATCGGCATACTCATCGAGCACTGCGCGGGCAAGTTCCCGCTCTGGCTGGCTCCCGTACAGGTGCGTCTGATGACCGTAACGGAAAAATTTGCCGATTACGCCCTCGAGCTGAAGAAAAAACTCGAAGACGCCGGCCTGAGAGTGGAAGCCGACGTGCGCAACGAGAAGATCGGCTACAAACTCAGAGAAGCCAGAAATCAGCGTGTAAATTACATGTGCGTCATCGGCGAGCGCGAGGTGGAAGACGGCACTCTGTCCGTGCGTTCGAGCAAGGAAGGCGAGCTGGGCACGCTGAGCACCGAAGATTTCATCGCCAGACTACTTGAGGAAATCAAAGAGAAGAGGATGTAATTCAAGTGGACTTTAAAAAGGTTTTAAAGCAATCGATAGCAGCCAGGATTGCGCTGGTGCTGGCAGCACTGGACTTCCTGGCGGCAGTCTATATAGCTCTGCAGGCGTCCAGATACGAGGGCATGATCGTGCTTTTGGCTTCACTGCCGGTGATCCTGCTCATAACGGCGCTGCTGGTATGGTGCACGCTCAAAAACGCCAAGCTTTCGCTGGCGCTCGAGATACTGCTGACGATCGTGCTGATCGTCGCCCTGGTGCTGGTCGGCAAAATCAACTCGCTTAGCGACGCCATCAGCCGCACTGTGCAGTACGAAGAAGTGCAGCTCGTAGCCCTGGCCACGAGCGATATTACGGCGGAAGACGATTTCAGCAGCTACGTGCTGGGCTATACCAACAGCGATGACGGCGCGTATGAGCGTTCCGGCGAGATTCTGGAAGAAAACGGCAAGAAAGTCAAGGAAAGCCATCCGTACGCCAGCACCGATGAGCTTTATGAGGATTTGCTTTCCGGGACGACCGAGCTGATGGTGCTGACGAGCAATACCAGAAGCGACCTTTCTCTGATCGATGAAGAATACGAGAGCAAGATCAAGGTGATCCTGGCCAAGAAATACGAGCTGGACGCGGTGGCGATCAAGCCGGTTGACATCAGCACTGAGCCATTTACGGTCTATCTGTGCGGCGCCGACCTTTCCTCGGGACAGGACATCACTTCGACAGGACGTGGAGACGTCAACATTCTCCTCACCGTCAACCCGAATACGGCCAAGGTCAACCTGCAGGTGATCCCGCGCGACACCTTCGTATACATCCCGTGCCGCGGCGGCAGCAGCAAGCTTTCCTACAGCGGCTGGTGGGGCGGCGTGCAGTCTTCGATCGACAGCATCGAGGACAAGTTTGGCGTGGAGATAAACTACTATGCCAAGATCAACTTCAACGGCCTGGTCGACCTTGTGGACGCGCTGGGCGGCGTGACCGTCTACAGCCACTACACCTACACCGCCGGCGAGTACAGCTTCGTCAAGGGAGAAAACTACGTCAGCGGCGAAAAGGCGCTGATGTTCGTCAGAGCCAGAAAGATGCTGCCGGAAAACGAGCTTTCGCGCGGCCAGCACCAGATGGAGCTGATCAAGGGCATTTTCCGCAAGTTTGCCGAAAACCCGAGCTACAGCAGCGCGATGGCGGTGCTTAACGGCCTGGAAAACAACTTCGTCACCAACATCCCGGAAAACGATTTCGGCAAGGTTTTCGAGCTGGTAGTCAAACTCCTGCCTGAGCTTGAAACCATGGAAAACCACACCATCAGCGGCACGTACCAGTGGCATTACGACGAGGTGCGCGAAGGATATTACCAGTACTATTTCTACCCGGACGACGGCGAGATCGAAAAGGTAAGAGCGCGCATCGAGGCAGTGCTGGAAGGGGAATAAGGGGATACCAGGTGAACTACGATCCTTTTAAAGAATATATCAGAGAAGCTGAAGCGGATAAGCGCGAAAAGGGATATGCGTGGCATACGGCGATCGGGCTGCAGGCAGTTGACGGCCTTAAGCCTTCAGAATACCTGGTGCGCATGGCGGTACGCAATATCGAAGGCGAAATATCGTTTGCAGAAGCCAATGAGCTTCTGCAGGCGTATTATGCGGAAAATCCCATCTGCAATGCCGGGGATCGCACCGAAGAAGCGGACAAAGTAGCGGCCCGAATCGCCGCGCTTCTTTCGGAGCAGGCGTTCAGCTTCACACCCAATGAATACCTTTCCATTCACAGAAAGCTTTTCAGCGGCATCTACGCTGATGCCGGCCGCATTCGCGATTATAACATCACGAAGAAAGAATGGGTGCTTGACGGAGCAACGGTGCTTTATGGCAGTGCTACAGAGCTCAGAGCAACCTTGGATTACGATCTTTCCCAGGAAAAGAATTTTTCCTATCGCGGCCTCAGTATGGATGAGATTATCCAGCATCTGGCAGTATTTGTCTCCCGGCTGTGGCAGATACATGTCTTCGGAGAAGGCAATACAAGGACGACAGCAGTCTTTTTTATCAAATACTTGCGCACACTCGGCTTTGATGTAACAAATGATATTTTTGCAGAACACGCGTGGTATTTTCGCAACGCTCTTGTGCGCGCAAATTATAATGATCTGAAAAGAGGCATTCACGAAACGACGGAATTTCTGGAACTGTTTTTGCGAAATCTGCTGCTGCACGAAAAACACCCGTTACGTAACAGAAAGCTGCACATCAGCGGTGCTTTTAATGAAACGGGAAAACCGTATATTATCACACAAAAACCGTACATTGCGGCAGAAAAACCGTACATTGATGAGCTAAAAACGTACATTGAGAAAACATTCAAGCCTAAAACGGCATGCAATGTTTTGAAGCTGCTTGAGGCATTCTCAGATGGGGAAGTCTTTGGACGCGCTGAGGTTATGAGGGAAATTGGCCTCAAGCAATCAAGATCTTCGGAACTACTGCAAGAACTGACAGAGCGCAGGATCATCGAACCTGTACGCGGCCACGGTAAAGGAAAGTATAGATTCCGCCAGGAATAAGCTCCCGGCGGAATTTTTGCTTTTTTTCGGCGTCCATTTTCCACCCTGCGCCTTCCATTTTCTTACATTCTCAACCACTGCCCTGAAATAGCTGCTCCTGAGATGAATTTTGCAATTTTTTTCACCGCTATCCCGTATAAATCACCTGGCGTAAGTTGAAAATGTGCTTTTAGCCCCGCTAAGCGGGGCTTTTTCTTTAGCATGCTGAAGCAATATGCGCCTCAACTCGCTGAGATTCATGATTTTTCATCTTGGCGAAGCGTCAGATTAGCAAAAAGAGGTGAAAAAAATTGCAAAATTCAACTTGAGAGGTTACGGATTTCAAGATAGTGGTGAAAAGCAGTACGAACTCGCCCGCGCCGCCCGCCCGCGCCGCCCGCGCCGCGGGCGGGCGGCGCGGGCGGCGCGCGGTTTTCGTCCGCCGCGCGAGCGCTACATTTCCGCTTCGGCCGCTTTCATCATGATCGCGCACTCAATGCGCTTCTTGAACAGCTCGCAGCCGGGCGCGTAAACGCCGCGGATGGAGCCGCTGGCATGATAGGCGTTGGCCGCGCAGCCGCCCGAGCAGTAGAATTTGGCCCAGCAGTCGTTGCATTCCGGCCGCGCGTAAGCGTTGCAGCTTCTGAACTCTTCGCGCAGGGCTTCGTTGGTCACGCCGTCCCAGATGTTGCCCAGCCGGTAGGCTTCGTCGCCCACGAACTGGTGGCAGGGGTAGAGGTCGCCCCACGGCGTCACCGCCATGTACTCGGTGCCGGAGCCGCAGCCGGAAATGCGCTTGTAGATGCAAGGCCCCTCGGTCAGATCGAGCATGTAGTGATAGAAGGTCAGCGGACGGCCTTCTTTTTTTCTGCGCAGCATTTCCACGGCCAGAAGCTCGTACTGCTGCTTGACGATTTCGATGTCATCCGCGGTCAGAGCGGCCGGATCGTCAGGAGATGCGACCACCGGCTCCATGCTCAGCTCCGTAAAGCCCAGCTCCGCCATATGGAAGACGTCGCGGGTGAAGTCAGGATTGGCATGCGTAAAAGTGCCGCGGATGTAGTAGTTTTTGCCGCCGCGCGCCTTGACGAGCTGCTGGAATTTAGGCACGATGCGGTCATAGCTGCCGTGACCGGCGTAATCGACGCGCAGGCGGTCGTGAATCTCCTTGCGGCCGTCGAGGCTGAGGACCACGTTGCTCATCTCGCGGTTGGCAAAATCGATCACATCGTCGTCGATGAGCAGACCGTTGGTGGTGAGCGTAAAGCGGAAATTTTTCCTGTGCTCTTTTTCGACGGAGCGGGCGTAGAAAACCAGATCCTTGACGACCTGCCAGTTCATCAGCGGCTCACCGCCGAAGAAATCGACTTCCAGATTGGTACGGCTGCCGGAATTTTCGATCAGGAAATCGAGCGCCCGCCTGCCGGTTTCAAAGCTCATCAGCGCACGCTCGCCGTGGTATTTTCCCTGGCTGGCGAAGCAGTAGGAGCAGTTGAGGTTGCAGGTGTGGGCCACGTGGAGGCAGAGCGCCTTGACCACATCGCCGCTGCGTTCCTTAAAAGTACCGGCGATTTCGGCGAAGGTGTCCGGGCTGAAAAGCTGCCCCTGTTCTTTAAGCGTCTTTACATCGCCGATGCAGGCGAGAATGTCGCCGGCAGTCAGTGGCTCGTCGCCGCCGGCCGGTGCCGAATCCTTCGCGCTCAGTGGCTCATCGCCGCCGGCCGGTGCATAGCCGCCGGCCTCGTATTTGGCCAGTACGGCAGAGACGATTTCCTCCGGCGTGTGATGCGGATAGAGGGCGATCACGTCGTAGGCGACCGGGTCGACGACGTGCACCGATCCCGAACAGGTATCGAGCACGATATTGTAATTGTTCAGTTTATATTGATGTATCATTTGTAATATCCTCCTGGCGGACGGCTTTCTGGGGTCACGGGACAAAATGTGTTGGCAAGGGAGGACAGGCTTTTTTTCTCGCAGGATTCAAAAAGCTGTTTTCGCTGCACCCGCAAAATCAAAGTGTAGAGAACAAAAGCTTGTCCTCTGTCTCTTTGCATGCCTGATCTTTCGCTTTTAGAGAGAACCCCTGTCAACAAGTTTTGCCCTGTAACCTGTAATCAGCTTTCTGGCACATAAAGAATGCCGCCATGCTGGCGGCATCCGCTGACCGCTCGCTCGATCCGGCGGCGGTCGTTTTGTTTATTTGTTTTCGCTTTCGCACTTCTGATTGGCGACGCCGCAGCTGGTCTTGCAGGCTGACTGACACGAGGTCTGACATTCGCCGCAGCCGCCGTTCTTGGCGCTCTCGCACAGAGAAGCGGTCTTCAGTGTTTTGATTCTTTCCATATCATTGTCTCCTCTTGCATAGATTTAAATCAATACTTCAAACAGTATATCACGCTGCCGGGAGAAAAGCAAGCTATTTATCTGCCCGAGACTCGGCGGCCTTTTCCGCGGCTTCAGCGACATTGGCAGTCTTGGCGGCCTCAGCAGCATTGGCAGCATTAGCAGCTTTGGCGGTCTCGGCAGCATCGTCAAGCAGCGGGGCCTGCTTCATCAGCGCGGCCAGTTTGTCGTGGATGGCATCCATCATCTGCTCCAGCTCGGTGAGAGCTTCGCCCGGCACATTGTGGCTCATAAAGAGATTCTCGATTTCCTTGTCGAAGGAAACCACGTTGTTGGCCAGGCTGACGAATTTGCTGAAATTCGTGCTGTTATAGGCGTTCTTAAACTTGCGCAGATCGTTGGCGATGATTTCCACCACCTGCTGCTCATTGTAGATCTTGCCGATCATCAGCGGATAAGGGCTGACCCTCTGCAGATAGATGTCCTCATCGCGCACCTCGTACATGTAGGTCAGCTTCAGATCGCCGATCTCAAACTTGGCGATGTTGATGTAGGCCGGCGAGGTCTTGATCGATATGGCACCCATCTGTCTGAGCATGATATTGATCATATCGTCAGAAACTATGCTTCTCATTTTGTATCACCCTCCTCAATCATTTACAAAGATGTGTTGACCTTACATTCCGAATTTCACGAGCAGGAACACGGTGGAAAGAACTACGGTCATGATCATTACCGGGAAGCCCACCTTGGTGTAATCCTTGAAGGAAATCGGATAACCGTGCTTGCCGCTGATGCCCGAAAGCACCACGTTGGCCGAAGCACCGATCAGCGTGCCGTTGCCGCCGAAGCAGGCGCCGAGAGAAATAGCCCACCACAGCGGTTCGATGTCCACCCCGCTTTCGCCCAGCGCGATTACCAGCGGAATCAGCGTGGCGACGAACGGGATGTTGTCGAGGATCGAAGAAAGCAGCGCCGAAGCCCACAGCAAGATCATCATCATCATGATCGGATGACCTTCTGCCGTATTGAGGATGATCTGCGCCAGCTCGCCGATCACTCCAGTCTCGACCATACCGCCGACTACGGTGAAGAGAGCGACGAAGAAGAGGATAGTCGACCACTCGACTTCGCTGACCACATAATCGATATTCTGCTTGCCGATCACCATCATCACCGCCGCGCAGGTGAGCGCGATGGTCGCCGTCTCCATGCCCAGCTGGCTGTGGAAGATGAAGGCGAAGACTACGATGATGACCATGACGATGCTCTTGGTCAGGAGCACGCGGTCCTCGATAGCCTTGGTTTCATCGAGCTCGGCTACAGCTTTGATCGCCTCGGCGTCAGCCGAAAGCTTGGTGCCGTAGACGAACTTCATGATTACGATCAGAACGACGATGGCAGCGATGGCTACCACGCCGGTGTTGGCGACGAAATCCAGGAACGTCAGACCGGCAGCGCTGCCGATCATGATGTTAGGCGGGTCGCCGATGAGGGTGGCCGTACCGCCGATGTTGGCGGCGAAGATCTGCGTGAGCAGAAACGGCACCGGGTTGACCTTGAGCATCCTGGCGATGGTGATGGTCATCGGCCCTACCAGGAGCACGGTGGTCACGTTGTCGAGGAAACCCGACAGGAAGGCGGTGATCACGATGAACGCCACCATGATCTTCCACGGGTCGCCCTTGGCCATCTTGGCCGCCTTGATGGCCACATATTCAAACAAGCCGGAGTTTTTAACCACGGCTACAAAAAGCATCATGCCGATCAGTACGCCGATAGTGTTAAAGTCGATATAACCTACAGCTGCCTCGACGTCGAGTACGCCGGTCAGCAGCAGCAACACAGAGCCCGCCAGCGCCGCAGCCGTTCTGTGTACTTTTTCCGTCATAATCGCGACGATCACTACCAGGAACACTACGATTGCTACAACTTCCTGCACTTTTT
>CALWNX010000030.1 GCA_944382925.1 uncultured Clostridia bacterium
TGCCGGGCTATGTATTTTATCCGGCCAGAAACGGCGGCCGCGACCGCGTCCGTCTCAACTTTTCCTACGAGACGCCCAAGCGGCTTGAAGATGGAATGGAGATCTTCCGCCGCTCGCTGATGGAATGTCTTGCCAAACGGGCCTCTGAAACCTAGTATCGGTAGGCCCATTTTTTTATGAGAATCTGGATGATGCCGGCGGCCGGTACGGCCAGCAGCATGCCGACGATGCCGCCAAAATGTCCCAGCACCGCCAGAGAGAGCAGAACAAAGAGCGGATGCAGGCCGACGGACTGGCCGACGATGCGCGGATAGATAAAATTGCTGTCCAGCTGCTGAATGAGAAACAGCGCCAGCACGGCGGTCAGAGCGCTGAGCAGGCCGCGGGAAAAGAAGGCGACCAGAAAAGCCGGCACCATGCTGAAAAAAGGCCCGAAATAGGGAATGATGTTGAGCAGGCCGCCGATGAGGCCGATGACGACCGCAAACCTAACGCCCAGAGCTGACAGGACGATCGAAGAAAGCAGGGCGACGATGAGGCTGTCCACCAGCGCTCCCTTGATAAAGGTGGTGAGGACACGGTTTATTTCGCTCAAGGTTTCGTTGACCTGACCGTGTACATTTTGCTTCAGGATCAGGGCGAGAAATTTCTGCCACAGCAGCAGAAAGAACTCCTTGTCCCGCAGCAGGTAGATGCTGGCGACAAGGCCGATGAAAAAGTTGACCGCCCCGCCGACTGCGGCCGAAACGGCGGCCGCCACCTTTTCCAGCGAGAAATGCTTTTCGATCCAGGACGAGAGCATCTCCGCCGGATCGAGCTCGCCGGCGCCCAGCTTTGCCGGCAGGTATTTTTCGATAAAGGCGCTGACGTCGCGCGCCGCGTTTTCAAAGTATGCGTAGACTGCCTGCACGGTGGCATAAAAGCCGTCCGCCGGCAGCGCGCCCAGAATGAGAATCAGAAAAGCGTAGACGACGAGAAAGAGCACAAGAGCGGCCAGCGCGTAGGCGATAACGATGGAGACGATGCGTCCGCGCGGTCTGGCGGCGGAAAGCGTTTCCTGCCCGGCAAAGAGCTTTCTGCGGATCCATTCCGCCGGCGCGTTGAAAAGATAGGCCAAGGTAAGACCGATGAGGAGCGGGGCAAAAGCCCTGAGCACTGCGGCCACAAGCTGCCAGAATGCGGTACATAATTCGACAAAGAAATTATCCATCTTGCTCATCCCTCCAAAGGATAGTATTATATTAATCGAAATAAATTATGAGGTCGTGTGATGAAAAGATCTGACAGATGTGAGCTCCTGATGCCCGCCGGCGGCAGCACGCAGTTCATCGCCGCAGTAGAAAACGGAGCCGACGCCGTGTATGTGGGTGGCAAAAGCTTCAACGCGCGCATGAACGCGGGTAACTTCTCCGACGAAGAGCTGGCCCGGGCCGTTGATTACGCTCACTTGCGCAATGTGAAAACTTATGTGACCATGAATACACTACTCACAGATGAAGAGCTGGCGCCGGCGCTCCGGCAGGCGCAAAGCTATGCCCGCATGGGCGTGGATGCGCTTATTATCCAGGATCTGGGGCTGGGACTTGTGCTGCGCGAAAACCTGCCCGACCTGCCGCTGCACCTCTCGACCCAGGCCGGCGTTTACGATGCCGCCGGCGTGCAGGCGGCGGCAGAGCTCGGCTATGAGCGGGTCGTGCTGGCCAGGGAGCTGACGCTGGCCGAGATAGAAAAAGCAGCTGCCACCGGCATCGAGGTAGAAGTATTTGTCCATGGCGCTCTGTGCATCTGCTATTCCGGGCAGTGCCAGCTGAGCCGCGCCATCGGCGGCCGTTCCGGCAACAGAGGCGGCTGCGCGCAGCCCTGCCGTCTGCCGTACAGCGGCGCAAAGCAGAAATATCCTCTGAGCCCGAAAGATCTCTGCCTGCTCCCGGAGATCGGCGCGCTGGTTCGGGCAGGCATCGCTTCACTGAAAATCGAGGGACGCATGAAATCGGCGGAATACGTGGCGGTGGTGACGGCGATCTACCGCAAGTACCTCGATCGCTGCTTTGAACAGGGCGACTTTGCGGTGGAAGAGGAGGATCTTGGCGCGCTACGGCAGATCTTCAACCGCGACGGCTTTACGAAGGGATATTATTACGGTGACCCCGGTCAAAAGCTCATGTCGGGCGACATCGCCAAGAATACCGGCCTGCTGGCCGGCCGCGTGCTTGCTGACAGCAGAGGACCGCTGCTAAAGATACAGCCGCTCGGCGGCATTACGCTCGAAAAGGGCGATTATGCAGAGCTGAGGCCGGCCGCGGATGACGCGGAGCATGGTGCCGCGATCAGGGGCGCAGCCAGCGCACCTGACCGCGTCCCTGCCAGCGGACTGATAACCTACGTCAAGCAGCTTGCTCCCGGCAGGCAGGAAATCGGCGACTTCAGGAGCGGCGCCCGCCGGGGAGACCTGATCTACCGCCTCGCCAGCGGGCAGCTGATGGAAAAAGCCCGTCTCACCTTTGCCCGCACGGAGATGACGGGCGGCGCAGGCAAGCGGCGTGAGCCGGTTGCGCTCAGGGCCGCCGTCGCTGCCGGAAAACCGCTCGCGCTCACGGCGGTCTTTGCGACGAAGGACAGAGGGACCGTCAGCGTCACAAGAAGCGGCGCTATAGTCAGCGCCAGCAGAAGCGGGGAAAGCTGCAGTGAATCCGTCAGAAAGCAGCTGGCCAAGACCGGCGACACGCCTTTTGCCGCCGGCAGCATCGAAGTAGAGGAAGAGGGGGCCTGCTTTGTGCCGGTTTCCGCCGTCAACGCCCTGCGGCGGGAGACTCTGGCGGAGCTGGCGCAAAAAATTACCGATATATATAAAAGAGGAGAAGCAGCGCCGGCAAGCTCTGCCGTTGTTGCTGCGGCGACCGCGGCGGCGAAAAAGACGGACGGCCCGGCGGGCACCGAAGCAGAGGGCACGCTGCTGGAGCTGATCTTTTACAGCGCTGCGGAACTGAAGAAAGCTGATCTCAAGCGCCTGCCCGTTTCAGGCGTCAGAGAAATACGCCTGCTCGTGCCCCTGCATCACTACGAGGAAGCGCGGCGCAGCCTGCCGCCGGAAGCGGCAGGGCAGAAACCGGAAGGACGGCCGCAGGTCACGCTGTCGCCCTATATTCTCAGCATGAACAAGGGAGCCGGCGACGAGTGGATCGCCGCAAGCTTTGAGCGCCTGGCCGCGTTGCTTAAAGCAGAACAGCGTCCGCTTTATGCGGGCAGCCTGCGCTGGCTGCGCGCTTTCAGCCGGGCCGGCGTCACGGTCATCGCCGGCAGCGGACTTAACGCGACTAACCGCCAGAGCGAGCGCGCGCTGCGCCTGCTGGGGGCGGCGGCGGTCAGACCTTCGCTGGAAACAGAAGACGGGGGCAGCGGCGCTTTTCCGCTGATGATTGCCGAGCATCACTTCGACACCGATTGCCTGATCGACCGCAAGGGCGTTCGCTACCATCTGCACTTTGACGAATTCACGCACAAGACGCTTCTGCTGCGCGCAGACCAGACGCCGGATCTGGCCAAGACGCGGGCAAAAATTGCGGCCGGTCAGCCTCTGGTGCGGCTGTACATCAGCAGCTGATGTAAGCGGGCTGAAAGCTGAAAATTACAGCCTTAAGCTCAAGCCTTATGTTTTGTTAAAAGTACTTGACAGGGATATTGTATACAGTATAACATTAGCTTAGCAGACAACATATCGCCGGGCGGGAGAACCATCTCGCGTTCGGATAGACAATTATGATTTTATCAGGAAGGAGCAAACTAAATGAGAAAAGAGTGGGAAGGATTCGTAGAAGGCAGCTGGTCGGACAATATAGATGTAGAAGACTTTATACATCTTAATTATACGCCGTATGACGGCGACGCCAGCTTTCTGGCAGGACCGACAGAGAGGACCAAGGAGTGCCTGGCCAGAGTGCAGGAGCTTCTGATCGCGGAGAGAAAAGCCGGCGGCACGCTGAAAGTCGACGCCAGCAGAATCATGAGAATCAACGCGTTTGGTCCGGGCTATATCGTTCCCGGCAAGGACATCATCGTCGGCCTGCAGACCGATGAACCGCTCAAGAGGGGCATCTGCCCGTTCGGCGGCATCAAGATGGTCAGAGAAGAGGTCGCCGAGTTTGGCGAAAAGCTTCCCGAAGAAATAGACAGGATGTTCGACTACATCACCACTCATAACGACGGCGTGTTCAAGGCCTATTCCAAGGAAATGAAGCAGGTAAGACACCTGGGCTTCATCACCGGTCTGCCTGACGCCTACGGCCGCGGCAGAATCATCGGCGACTATAGAAGAGCAGCCCTTTACGGCATCGACCGCCTGATCGAAGAGAAGGAAAAGGATCACGAGATGATCGCTTCCCGCGCGGTGATGAGCGAAGAAAACATCAGAACCTCCGAGGAAATCTTCAACCAGATCAAGGCTCTCAAGGAAATCAAGAAGATGGCCGAGAGCTACGGCTTTGATATTTCCGGCCCGGCCAAGGACGTCAAGGAAGCGATCCAGTGGACTTACTTCGCGTATCTGGCCGGCATTAAGGAAGAAAACGGCGCCGCAATGTCCATCGGCAGGACTTCGACCTTTATTGATATCTATGCCGAAAGAGATCTGGCTCGCGGCACTTATACAGAAGAGCAGATCCAGGAATTCATCGACGACTACATCCTTAAGCTGAGAGTGGCCAGACACCTGAGAACCAACGAGTACAACGAGCTCTTCGGCGGCGACCCGATGTGGATCACCGAGGGTATCGCCGGCGTAGGCGTGGACGGACGCCACAAGGTAACCAAGAACTCCTTCAGATTCCTGCAGACCCTCTACAACCTGGGACCTGCTCCGGAACCGAACCTGACCGTGCTGTGGTCCAAGGATCTGCCTGAGCCGTTCAAGAAATTCTGCGCACAGGTATCGATCGACACCGACTCCGTACAGTACGAGAACGACGACAAGATGAGACCGACCTACGGCGAGGACTATTCCATCGCCTGCTGCGTATCCGCTATCCAGATGGGACAGCAGATCCAGTTCTTCGGCGCCCGCTGCAACCTGGCCAAGATCCTGCTTTTGGGACTCAACGGCGGTATCGACGAGAGAACAGGCGAGCACGTAGGCCCGCAGATGGAGCCGGTAGGCGACGGACCGATCGACTTTGAGGACGCCTGGAAGAGATTCAACGTTTATCTGGAATGGCTCTGCGGATTGTACGTGAACATCATGAACATCATTCACTTCATGCACGATAAGTACGACTATGAGAGCTCGCAGATGGCCTTCCTCGATTCCGAGCTGAAGAGACTGATGGCCTTCGGCGTAGCGGGCTTCTCCGTTGCGGCTGACTCGCTTTCGGCGATCAAATATGCCAAGGTATATCCGATCAGAGATGAAAACGGCGTCATCGTAGACTTCAGAACCGAGGGCGAATTCCCTAAATACGGCAATGACGACGACAGAGTAGACGAGATCGCGGTCAAGATTTCCGAGAGAACGATCGAGGAGCTGAGAAAGCACCCGACCTACAGAAATTCCGTGCACACGCTGTCCGTGCTGACCATCACTTCCAACGTTATGTACGGCAAGAAGACCGGCAACACTCCTGACGGCAGAAGAGCCGGCACTCCGTTCGCTCCGGGTGCCAATCCGATGCACGAGAGAGACAAGCACGGCGCGATCGCTTCCTTAAACTCCGTATCCAAGATCGACTGGGATACCTGCCAGGATGGTGTTTCCAACACCTTCTCCATCACTCCGGAGGCTCTGGGCAAGGAGAGAGAGGATCAGATCAACACGCTGGTAGGCCTGCTCAGCGGCTACTTTAACAGAGGCGCTCACCACCTGAACGTCAACGTGCTCAACAGAGGCCTGCTGGAGGATGCTTACGAAAATCCGGAGAAATATCCGAACCTGACGATCAGAGTATCGGGCTATGCGGTAAGGTTTAACGCGCTTTCCAAGAACCATCAGAAAGAAGTAATCGCCAGAACCTTCCACAGCCACGTATAATCAAGTATTATCAGAGACGAGAGGCGAAACGTATTGATAGGCAGATTGCATTCAATTGAAACATTTGGTGCGGTAGACGGCCCTGGTATAAGGACGGTGTTCTTTATGCAGGGCTGTCCTGCCAGGTGCCTCTATTGCCACAATCCCGACTCCTGGGCGGCCGATGGCGGCAGGGACATCACCATCGAGGAGATCCTGCACTGGGCCGACAGGGGACGGCCGTATTACGGCGATAAGGGCGGCGTGACGTTTTCCGGCGGAGAACCGCTGCTGCAGGGCGAATTCCTCGCAGCCGCCATCAGGGCGCTTGGCGAGATCGGCATCGACTCGGCCATCGACGCCAGCGGCACTTACACGGACGAATTCACGGAAGAAGCGATCCGCGCTTGCAAGCTGGTGCTTTTGGACATCAAGCATCCGCTCGCCGACCGCTTCGAGATCATCACCGGTCGCCCGCAGGAAGAGCTGCTCAAGCTGATAGACATCATCAACAGGAACGGCAAGCATGTCTGGATCAGAAATGTGGTCGTGCCGGACATCAACGACATGGAAGAGGACATCGCAGAGCTGAACCGCTTTATCAGGCAAATAAGGTACATAGACAAGGTGGAGCTGCTCGGCTACCATACCATGGCCGTCAACAAGTACGGCAAGCTGGGCATTACCTATCGCCTTAAGGGCGTGCCGCCGATGGACGGCGAAAAGCTCAACCACCTCAAGCAGCTGGTGGAAATTCCGGAGACGGACGCCGTCAGCCAGGTGGAACTGTAGAGAGACAGTGGACAAGGTTTTGCTCTCTACAGTTTGATTTTGCGAAGCATCTTAAGAAAAAAACGCTGGCAGAATATGGTATTCTGACGGCGTTTTTATCATAGTGTGGGGAATTTGCGCCGGTTTTATGCGGAATAAGAGCAGGCCGCGGCGCCGACTTTTTCTTGAAGGGTGTTTTTCGCGGACGCGAAGAAAAAAACTTTGTCCGCTGTTTTCGCAAGGGCAGCTTTATGAATCTTGCGAGAAAAAAAGTCTGTCCTCCCGTATCAACACCTTCTGCCCGATAACCCTGGCCAAAAAAAGAGGGCCTTACATCAGGCCCTCAGACTGTAGACAAACTACGCTGCAAACAAATCTCGCCGCAGACAGCCCGCTGTCTGCGATTTTTAGCTTTCACCGCTATGTTGAAAAAACGCATGGCGCAAGATGAATTTTGCAGGAATTTTCTTCTCTTTTCTGCAATCTGG
>CALWNX010000031.1 GCA_944382925.1 uncultured Clostridia bacterium
TGCGCTCATTGATGGAGAGCATGCTCGCTCCCACGCCCTCGCCGAAGGCCGAGGACATCGAGGACAGGCTGTAGGCGAAGCTGTTCTTGGCCTTGAGCTCCGACTTTTCCATCATCTCCTTGGAAAAGCCGCTCTTGTGCGCGGCGATCTCGATGATCTCCTTATCGTAAAAAGGCACGTTCAGCTTTTCTGCCAGCAGCTTACCGATAATCCGGCCGCCGCTGCCGTATTCACGGCTTATAGTTACCAGTCTTTTCATTTTCTGCTCCTTTCCGGACGCTTTGCGTGTTATACCGCTTCGTCTATTCTTCTTCGCTGAAAGCGCTGTATATCGCTCTCACCGCTTTTTCAAAATCTTTGTTTTCTACGCCCACGATAATGTTCATCTCGCTGGAGCCCTGATCTATCATTCTGATATTGACCTTGGCCTCGGCCAGCGCCGTGAACAGCCTGGCCGCCACGCCGGAACGCAGCGACATCCTGCGGCCGACGGTGGCGATGAGGGCGATGTCCTCAAGCACGTCGATGCTGTCGGGCCTCAGCCGTGAGCGGAATTCGTCGAGCACATCGTCGAGCCGGTCGCCGATGTCCTTGTTGGACATGACGACAGAAACGGTGTCGATGCCGCTGGGCAGATGCTCGAAGTTGATATTGTAGTCGTCGAGAATGCCCAGTATGCGGCGCACAAAGCCGCGCTCGCTGCTCATCATGTTCTTGTAAAGCGCCACGACCGTAAAGTCCTTGCTGCCGGCGATGCCGGTAACGATACGGCTTTTTTCCGCCGGGTCATCGAAGTCGGCTTCACCGACGATCATGGTACCATGATCGGCCGGGTCGTTGGTGTTCTTGATGTTGATCGGCACGTTGGCCATGCGCGCCGGATAGATGGCGTCCTCGTGCAGCACGCCGGCGCCCATATACGAAAGCTCTCTGAGCTCTTTATAGGAAATGGTCTTGATCTGCTTCGGGTTCTTGACTATGCGCGGGTCGGCCATCAGAAAGCCGGAAACGTCGGTCCAGTTTTCGTAGACGTCGGCCTTGATCGCTCTTGCTACCAGTGCGCCGGTGATGTCCGAGCCACCGCGGGAAAAGGTCTTGATTTTTCCATCCGGCGTCGAGCCGTAAAAGCCCGGCAGCACGGCTCTCTCGTGTTTGGCCAGCTCATCGCGCAGCGCCTCGTCGGTTTCTTCCATCAGCAGCTTGCCTCTGCTGTCGAATTTGATCAGCGGCGCCGTGTCGACGAAGTCGAAGCCCAGGAAGGCTGCCACCAGGATGGCGTTCAAAAATTCGCCTCTTGAGGCTATATAGTCGGTGCTCGGATTGCGCCTGAGATTATCTCTGATCGTATCCAGATGCGTCAGCAGATCCACATCCACTCCCAGATTGACCTCTACGGCCATGAATCTGTCGGCCACCACCTGGAAGATCTGATCATAGGGCAGGTTGTGGTCTATATGCGTCTTGCAGAGATAGAGCAGATCGGTGATCTTGTTGTCGCCTTCAAATCTCTTGCCGGGAGCCGAAACCACGACATATCTCCTGTCCGGGTCCTGCTCGATTATCTGTCTTGTCTTGGTCAGCTGGATGCCATCGGCAACAGATGAGCCGCCGAATTTTGCTACTTTTATGCCCATTATTAGGTGCTTCCTTCCTCTTATATTTCTTATGTAACCTGAAATAATATTATATTACATGGCACCGTAAATTTAAAGTAAAATTTGTGAATTTAAACAAAACGACCGGCAGGCTGCCGGTCATCCTCTGTAGCTCCTGCCTCTCGTCGTCTCATTCCTGGCAGCAGAGTCTTTCGATAGTGTCAACAGCTTCAGCCAGAAGCTCAGATGTCTTTTTACCGCCGGTGCCGACGATGATGCTGCTGCACCTGTTGACCGGTATCAACACCTTGCTGGCTGTGCTCTGTCCCACCGCCTCCGCCATGCGCGGCGTGATCTCTCCCAGCAGCGAATCAGCAATAGCGATGCCTACAGGACCGGCGATGATGTCTGCCGTGCGCGCGCAGACTGCGACGGCGTTTTCGCCCGTAGCTGCGTTGTCGGCTCCGGCCTTGAGCATGCTGCCGGTCGCGGCTATGTTGGCTCCTACCGCGGTGATTTCCGCCTGCGGCAGACGTTTTTTAATATTCTCTACGAGCTGCTTGCCCAGCATGCCGCCCTGTCCATCTATTATCAATATCTTTTTCATTTTCTGCCGTCGTTTCTCCCTCTGCCTGCTTTTTCGCGAATATCTGCCCACAGATCCTCGTTAAACATCATCTGCGCCTCGCTCACATCAGCCTCGCTGTCCAGATCGACGATCTGCATGGCGCGCACATAGTGCCGGTACCAGCCGCTGGTTATGCTGCTGGTGATGGCCTCGCTGCAAAGCGTGGATTTGTGGCGTGCTCTGATCAGATACACCCTGATGACGATGCCGATCTTGAGAGGCTTGATCTCAAAGACGGCGTCCTTATGGCCGGCCCTGGCCAATGCTCCCGTGATGTCCTTGACTATGTCAGCGCAGAGGATGCGTTTTTTCTCACTGGTACATATGAATGCAAACCCCGCCCAAAAGCCTACCGTCAGCACTGCCGTCAGCCACGGCGCAAACACGCCGGCGCACACTGCATATATGATAAGGGCCGGCACTATGCCCAGCCACCTGACAGAATTCAGCGTTTTGATCGTTCTTTCTGATTTACCCATCTCTTCCTCGCTATCTTTCTCTTTTATTATATGCGCAAATTCGTTCGGTTGCAATACGAAAAGGCGGATGATATAATGTTTTTACGCATTAAATCATATCGTTTGGGAGGTAAGCTCATGAAAGCGAAAAAGCCGCTTAACAAATATTTTGACCACACGCTGCTGAAAGCAGACGCTCTGCCCGCACAGATCGAAAAGCTGTGCGCCGAGGCTCGCCAGTATGATTTTTATTCCGTCTGCGTAAACGGCTGTCATGTCGCCGACTGCCGCAAGCTGCTGACCGGCTCCGCTGTCAAGGTGGCCGCAGTGGTAGGCTTTCCTCTGGGAGCCTGTGAAACCTCGGTCAAGGCCTTTGAGACCGAGAAGGCCTGCGCGGACGGAGCATCTGAGGTCGATATGGTGATCAACATCGGTGCGCTCAAAAGCGGTCAGCTCGACGCTGTACGTGCAGACATCCGTGCCGTGGTCGAAGCTGCCGCCAGCCACGGCGCGCTCGTCAAGGTAATCATTGAGACCTGTCTGCTCACAGATGAAGAAAAGGTCACGGCCTGCCGTCTGGCCGAAGAGGGCGGCGCTGCTTTCGTCAAAACTTCGACCGGCTTTTCCAGCGGCGG
>CALWNX010000032.1 GCA_944382925.1 uncultured Clostridia bacterium
ACTGGTTCTGGAAGATTCCAATGAGGTTAATAAATAAGTCCATACTTTAAGAGGGGCTCTAACAAGCCCCTCATTTATTTTGCAGATTACCTATACCCTGCTCCTCTGCTTCCCTGCTTCCCTGCTTCCCTGCTTCCCTCGCTGCTTACGCAATTAGCTTTCTCAACCAAAGCAAAAATACAGCCGTCTCAAGATGAATTTTGCAAAATTTTTCTCCCCTTTCAGGCTCAAAAGCATAGTCGCAAGTTGAAAGCGCCCTCGCACACGTGTAAAAAGTCCTCATTCTTCTTGCACTAAGCCTTACTTCCACCTAAAAACAAAGAAGCTCATAGCCTTTTCAACTTGGCAGAGCTTCGTTTTTTATATAAGCGGTGAAAAATTTTGCAAAATTCATCTTGCAGGGTTGCGATAACCAAAAAAGTGGAGAAAGCAAAAAATGCGGCGCGTCAGGTGCCACTAATATCCGCAGGAGCATAGCCTCATATAGCCCGACAACTGAAAAAGCCTTTAAACACCGCGCACGGTACTTAAAGGCTTTTCTTTTTTTTGTTGACCGAAGAATTAGTCCGCTACGTAAGGCAGCAGAGCGATGATTCTTGCTCTCTTGATAGCAGTGGTCACCTCTCTCTGGTGCATAGCGCAGGTGCCAGTGATCCTCTTAGGCAGGATCTTGCCTCTTTCGGTTACATATTTTTTCAGTTTTTCAACGTCCTTGTAATCGATGGTTTCTGTCTTATCGGCGCAGAACTGGCAAACCTTTTTTCTTCTCATGCCGCCACCACGTCTTTTTTCCATGGCTCTATTCTCCTTTCTGCTTTATTGATGATTAGAACGGGATGTCTTCTTCGATGGCCGAAAAGCCTGATGGCGCATCGTCGGTACGCGACCCCTGCGGGCCTCCCTGCGAACCGCCGCCGTAGGAACCTCCGCCCTGGCTTCTTTCGCCTCTGTCTCCCCATTCCAGGAATTCTACTCTGTCTGCTACGACATCGGTAGTGTAGACGGTTACGCCGTCTTTGTTGGTGTAGCTGCCTGTCTGGATTCTGCCCTGCACGCCGACCAACCTGCCCTTGGCGAGGAATTTTTCGCAGTTTTCAGCCTGCTTGCCAAAAACCGTTACCCGCGGAAAGTCAGTCTGCTTTTCGCCGCCAGCCCTTACAGGTCTGTCGATGGCGACAGTAAATGACGCTACGGCCATCTGTGAGCCGGCAGTGTAACGCAGCTCAGGGTCTCTTGTCAGTCTCCCTATCAAAACGACACTGTTCATTCTACACCTCTCCTATTTTTCATCCATGTTAACGATGATGTGTCTGATCACGTTGTCAGAGATCCTCAGTCTTCTGTCGAGCTCCTTAGGCAGAGTAGCGTTGCCCTTGAAGTCAACAACTACGTAGTAGCCCTCTTCCTTCTTGTTGATCGGATAAGCGAGCTTTCTCATTCCCCAGACGTCGACCTTTTCAACTTCGCCGTCGGCAGCAATGATGGACTTAACGGTCTCTACAGTTGTGTCCTTGACAGCATCCTCCAAAGCAGGATCGAGAATGAATGTAACTTCATAGCTTCTCATTGTCTTTTTCACCTCCCTGTGGTCATACATGGCGACAGTTCTCCTGTCGCAGAGATTTGCACGAAAACTCGTGCCCTATTATTATACTATATTTCTGCGGAATTGCAAGAAAATTTTTTGCTGGGCGCAAGTGGCGCCGGCCCTAAATCAGGCCGATGTTGGCTTTTTGTTCGCCGGATACAGAAATGGACAACCATTTTGTCCGAAACTGTTGCCTGAAATCACATATAGCTTTCAAAAAGCCAACATCGGCTCTCGAAAGACCGCAAAATGGATGAAAATGGTAGGAAATGTTGGCTTTTTGCGGCGCCTGGGTCAAAACAGACAACACCGGACTGCGGGGGCATTTTGTTCGTATGTTGTAAAGAAAGGACGATATCGCTTTTTATTACAACATTTCCGCGGAGAAGCGCATCTCCGCGGGCGGCAAAAACAGTTGATGTTGTATTTTTTACAAAAGCTGTGCTTGCTACAACATTTTGGTTGTAATCACGGCAGGATATGCAAGATATTACAACATTGCGCTCGCGGCACTCTCAAAAAAGGCCCGGAGGACGTTTAATTGTTGTGGTTTTTTTGTTCAATTATCTATATTCCCAATGCCCTTCTTCCGGGTGGTTGATTGTTTTGTATCCCACAACTATCTGTCCCATTTTTTGAGTAGTCGGAACCCCTAATTCATTACGGTAATAATTCAATGTAGATTGATATTCGCTCGGATCAGTTGTTTCCAGAACCAAGCTTCCATTTACATAAATCTGATACCCATATCCATATTCTGGCACCTGTTCTGTCCATGCTTGCTTGTCCACTACCCAAACCTTCTCTTTAGGCGTGTCAGTGGCGCTGCCAGGTGAAGTAGATGGTTCAGATGCGCTAGACGAGCCCAGGCTTGGCTTGCCTGCGGGTTCACTGTTGTTTGCCGAGCTGCCCGCTGCTGGTTCTTTGCCACTCTGGCTTTGCGCCACAGTCTCTTTCGCTGGCTGCTCATGATTTGGCTGCGCTTAATCAGTTTCGACATCTTCCTCTAACACCGGATCCGTTTTCTCAGTTTCTTCGTCTTTTACTTCGGCAACCGTCTTGCTTGGAGCTCGCTTGTGCTTCGGATTATCACCTCTGTCGCACAGTGTCAGGCAGGCGATAAGACACAGCAGCAGAAATATAATGGCGGCTATAATAATCCTGCGCTTTGTCTTCTGCTGCATGCCGTCTCCTTCCATTTTTCGGCCTTCTTTCTTGACATATTTTTCGATCAGTGATATATTTTAATTAATAAATGGGTTACCGCTTTGGGAATGGCGGTTCGACCCCAAAAGATTTGGATTGAAACCGTCAAACTTAATTGTTTGGCGGTTTTACTTTACTTATCATTCTTTTTGCAAAGAGTGATAATAGCTACAACTAATAACGAAAAAGTGAGCAAGTCACTTACGGTTATGTAATTCATAGCCTATCACCTCCCTTCATGGGAAGTGATCAAACCGCCAAGCGATGACCCTTTGGTATAAAGAGCCGTTTGGCTTTTTATCTGCCATGTTAATTTCTTTGCTTTATTATATCGAACATTCGTTTGCAAGTCAATCATATTTCGCGCATCAGCCAATGTGCCAGGGCGTAACTTCTGCGGCCAATTAAAAATCGTTTTCACATAAATTTACTGGCGGCATTGTCTAAGCTACACATTAAACACTTATTGCTGCGTTATCGTGTAAGAAAATGAGAAAACTCAGCGGGAGGTCGGCATGCGCATATTGATAGCGGAGGATAACGAAAAACTGCTCAAGTCGCTGCTGCATGTATTTCAGCGCAGTAAATTCGCGGCAGACGGCGTCGGGAACGGCCGGGACGCCCTCGATTACGCCTTGTCGGGCGAATATGACGGCATCGTGCTCGACGTCATGATGCCCGAGAAAGACGGCCTGCAAGTTCCCGGCGAGCTGCGCCGGAGCAAGATCAACACGCCGGTGCTTTTGCTGACGGCCAGGACACAGATCGAACAGCGCGTAGAGGGACTCGACGCCGGCGCGGACGATTACCTGACCAAGCCGTTTGCGGTGCCGGAGCTTTTGGCCAGAGTGAGAGCGATGGCGCGGCGGCGGGACACTTACACCCCGGAAGTCATAGAGCTGATGGATCTGACGCTCAACTGCTCTCTTCACGAGCTTTCCTGCCGGGGCCGGACGGTGGCGCTCAGCAGCAAGGAATTTCAGATCATGGAGCTGTTCATGACCAACCCCCGCGTCATCATTTCCGGCGAAAGACTCATAACTCATATCTGGGGCTGGGAAGATAACGTAGATATGGGAGTGGTCTGGGCTCATATCTCCAATCTGCGCAAGAAGCTCGCGCTGATCGAAAGTAACGGTCAAGTATATGGCAACTCAGGAAACCGAGGACGGAGAAACCAAGGATGTGCTGACCTCGTTTGAGCTGGAGGTCGGAGACTACAGCGGACAGATGTGCTATGCGCGGCTTGCGGGTTCAGAAATGATTTATCTGATAGACGGCTCTGTCGCCGACGCCCTCGTTTACGCTGACGCTCAGTCACTGCTGCCGGATGCGCTGGACAGCATGACGTCCAGTGACAGCGAAGAAGCTGCGACAGCAGCACCTGTCTGGCCAGGCTCAACGGCGAGGCCAGATTGCTGGTGGCTGATGATACGGTAAGCTCGCTGCTCGAAACCGTCAGCGAGCTGTTTGCAGAGTAAATTACCATAATTTCTGCGGGTAGCGCCCTGCATCCTTCATCGCCTGCAGGGCGCTGACGACGCCGTCCTTGTCTTCTTTGTAGGTTACACCGTACCAGCGGTCCTGCGATTTGAGCACCTGTACGCGCGCCTTGCCCTCATGAATGAGCTCGTCCACGACCGAAGGAAGAAAATATTCGCCCTTCTGCGGATTTTCGGCGAGAGCCTTGTCAAGAAAAGCCGGAAACCGTTCCGCCAGCTCGTGCAGCATCGAAGGCGTAAAGCCCCAGAAATTCATAGAAACGGCGGTGCCGGCAGCAAGCTCGTGGCTGGCGCCGTTTTCGTCTGCAAAGACGATCCTGCCATCGTTGCGGCGGATTTTCGTGCGCTCGGTGATGCTCTCAAGAAAGCCGTCCGCCGAGGTCCGGCAGACGCCGCGCGAAACATGGCCGTTCTCGGTGAGCGTGTTTTCTACGTTATAGCCGACCATGCAATACCGATATTTGTCGTCGTCCCCGCCGGCAGAAAGAAAATCATAGATCTGCCTGAACGCCTCAGGGCCGTAATAATCGTCGGCATTGATGACCGCGAACGGAGCATCGGCGGCGGCGCTTGGCGAGCCGTCCGGCAGCCTGCGCGCCGCCAGAACGGCATGTCCCGTTCCCCAGGGTTTTACGCGCCCTGATGGCACGCTGTAGCCGGCCGGTAGGTCGTCAAGCTCCTGAAAAGCGTATTCGACCGCGATGTGACGACCCGCCCTGCCATCTATCAGCCGGCGAAAATCCTGCTCGTTTTCGCGCTTGATGATAAAGACCGCCTTTTCAAAGCCGGCGGCGGCAGCATCGTAAAGCGAAAAATCAAGAATTATCTCGCCCGCGCTGCCTACGGGTTCGATTTGTTTGAGTCCTCCGAAGCGGCTGCCCATGCCGGCAGCCATGATCACTAAAACTGGTTTTTTCATATGTGTACATCTCCTGTTATGATTCTTGTCTGGCGTTGACTGTAAAAATTGCCGCCTATATTGTATAACAACTTTACCTGCGCCGCAAGTTTATGTATAATCAGAAGTGAAAAGAGGTGGAAAACATGTTAAAAACAATGGCACAAGCAGAAAAAGATACCGTTATGGCGGTAGCTGATCTGATGGTTACCGCAGCCAAGACAGCTCCCAAGGGCAGCGGACGTGATACGGTCGTAGCCGCAATCGTGAGCGGCGAGGAAAAAGCCCGTCTGGCACAGGCCATGCGTGAGCTGGGAGAAGAATATAAAGAAGACTTTATAATAAGAGATTCGGGCAATGTGGAAAACAGTATCTGCGTAGTTTTGATCGGCTGCAAGGACGAGCCGTTTGGCCTCGGCAACTGCAGCATGTGCGGCTTTGAAAACTGTGCGGCCATGAAAAAGGCCGGTGCGAACTGTGCGTTCAATGTGACCGACCTTGGCATTGCTATCGGCTCAGCTGTTTCTATCGCCGCCGATAACCGTATTGACAACCGCGTGATGTATTCGGCCGGCAAGGGAGCGCTCAAGCTGGGCTTTTTCCCGCAGAATGTGAGAGTAATCTACGGCATCCCGCTCAATGCAACCAGCAAGAGCATCTATTATGACAGAGCAGCGGGCTCGGTGCTGAGATAGCGGATCCGCGGCGCAGGGCCCCGCTAAACAAAGAGCGGCGTTGACAGATAGCGGTCACCCGTATCTGGAAGCAGGGTGACGATTGCCTTGCCCTCGTTTTCTGTAGCTCTTGCCAGCTTTACGGCGGCATGAACTGCAGCGCCGGCGGTGATGCCTACCAGTACGCCCTCCCTGGCGGCGATCAGGCGGCCTTCACGGTAGGCGTCCTCGTCGCTGACGGTGATGATCTGATCGTAGACCGAGGTGTCGAGGATCGAAGGAACGAAATTGGCGCCGATACCCTGTAAGCCGTGCGGCCCGGCCTTGCCCTGCGAGAGCAGCGGCGAAGAAGCAGGCTCTACAGCTACGACCCTCACAGCAGGGTCTTTTTCTTTGAGAAATCTGCCCACGCCGGTAATGGTGCCGCCGGTGCCGACGCCGGCTACAAAAATATCGAGCTTGCCGCCGAGGGCGTCGTAAATCTCCGGGCCTGTCGTTTCATAGTGGATGCGCGGATTGGCCGGATTATCGAACTGCCCCGGGATAAAGCTGCCGGCGATTTCTGCCGCCAGCTCGTTTGCCTTTTCGACCGCACCCTGCATGCCGCGCGCGCCTTCTGTCAGGACCAGCTCGGCTCCGTAGGCTTTGAGCAGCTTGCGCCTTTCAACGCTCATGGTGTCAGGCATCGTCAGGATTACCTTGTAGCCCTTGGAAGCCGCCGCAGAAGCAAGACCGATGCCGGTGTTGCCGCTGGTCGGTTCGATGATGACGGCGCCCGGCGCCAGCAGGCCGCGCGCTTCGGCATCCTCGATCATCGCAAGGCCCACCCTGTCCTTGGCGCTGCCGGCCGGGTTGAAGCCCTCGAGCTTGCCGTAGAGCTGCGCCCGCAGACCGTATTCCTTTTCTACCCCGTGCAGCCTTACCAGCGGAGTATGGCCGACGAGCTCTTTGATGCTGTCATAAACCTTGTCTGTTCTCATTTTTTTCGTCTATCCTTTCCAATATATTTATGGCGATCAACAAAATGCCCAGACCGATGAGCATGCCGCAGGCCACGTCGCTGGCCCAGTGCACGCTCACGTACAGCCGGCTGGGACCGATCAGAAGCGCCAGAATGCTGCATGTAAGTGTCAGAATCCTGCGCAGCGTTTCGCTTTGGCAGTGGCGGCGGATCAGATAAAGCAGCAGGCCGTATACGATGACCGACGAAACAGAGTGACCGCTGGGAAACGAATAGCCGCCCTGCTCCACCAGATGCAAAAGCTCATCGGGACGCTCCCGCAGAAAGAGGTGCTTCAGCGGTTTGTAGACCGCCACGCCGGTCAGTGCGGCCAGGGAAACGGGCAGGCCGTAGGTCTTGCGGTTTGGCAGGATCAGCAGCACGATGCAGAGCGCCACGATAGTAACAGTATCTCCCAGATGCGTCAGCCCTATTACCGCAATATCTGTAAAATCATTGCGTATTGAGATGAAAAAGTCGCGCACTGCTTCGTCTAAAGCCAGCGGCAGGGTGCCGTTTGCATAGACGGCTGCGCAGATCAGCGCCGCCAGGGCAAAGGCGATGCCGGCCGCGACGAGGCGCTGAGCAGAGGCTGCAGGTGGTGTTGTTTTCTCGGACATTTTACTCTCCCGCGGACAAAACTATAATTTAGGATAATTATATACTTTTTGCCCGCCTGCTGTCCAGACGGCAATACCGTCAAACACCCTGCAACGCCGAATATTTCTGTTTTGTGATGTTTTTTGTAGCGCAGGTTAAGTGTTTTATGGTATATTGTATATGCTTGCTCAAGCAAAATAACAGAAAATGAGACAAATGATATATAAGAGGAACAAAATGAAGCTGATTAAAAACATTCTCGGTCTTGGGTATATCGCCTATACTCTGATGACCATCAGAAAGTACAAGATTAAGATCGAACGGCTGCGCAGCGAGGGCCGCCACGAAGAAGAAAGAGAAGCGATCGCCGAGGTCTGCCACCTGTGGACGGGCAAGCTCGTCAGGCATTTCCGCACCAACATCGAAGTAATAAACCCGCAGAATCTGCCGGAAAAAGGACCGGTGGTCTACGTTTCTAACCATCAATCCTATGCCGATATTCTGGCGCTGCTTCATGTAATAAAGCATCAGACCGGCTTTATCGCCAAGGATGAGCTGGCCGGCATCCCGGTGTTTTCCAAATGGATCAAACGCATCGGCAGTCTTTTCATCCTGCGCGGTGATGTGCGCGAATCGCTCAAGACCATCAGCGAGGGCGCAGACATGATCAAAGACGGCTATTCGCTGGTGATATTTCCTGAGGGCACCAGAAGCCGCGGCGGCGCGATTGCAGAGTTCAAGCCGGGCAGCCTCAAGCTGGCCACCAAGGCCAAGGCGACCATCGTTCCGCTTTCGATCGACGGCAGCTATCGCATGTATGAGGAGACGGGCAGTATCAACAAGGATGTGACCATCAGAATCACGGTGCACGAGCCGGTCGACACGGCGCTGCTTGACAGAAAGGAGCAGGCGGAGCTTGCCCAGCGTCTGGAAGAAACCATCAAAACTACAGCGTGCCAGGGTGTGCCGGAGTGCTGATCGCCGCTTGCGGTACGCAGGGCCCGGCACGCAGGCGCCCGGCATGTAGGCGCCCGGCACGCGGCATTTTTTGCTTTCTCCACTTTTTTGGTTATCACAGCCCTGCAAGATGAATTTTGCAAAAATTTTCACCGCTTATATAGAAAATGAAGCTCTGCCAAGTTGAAAAAGCCGTGAGCTTCTTTGTTTCTAGGTGGAATTAAGGCTTGGAACAAGAAGACCGAGGCCTTTTTACAAGTGTGCGAGGGCGTTTTCAACTTACGACTATGCTTTTAAGCCTGAAAGAGAAGAAAAATTTTGCAAAATTCATCTTGAGACGGCTGTATTTTTGCTTTGGTTGACAAAGCTAATTGCGTAAGCAGCGAGGGAAGCAGGAAAGCAGGGAAGCAGGGAAGCAGAGGAGCAGGGTATAGGTAATCTGCAAAATAAATGAGGGGCTTGTTAGAGCCCCTCTTAAAGTATGGACTTATTTATTAACCTCATTGGAATCTTCCAGAACCAGT
>CALWNX010000033.1 GCA_944382925.1 uncultured Clostridia bacterium
GGAGAGAATTTCCCGGCTTGAAATTCTCTTGGCAAAGGCACGATTTGGGAAAAGGAGAGATTTTCGCTGTCTTGCCACTATTTTCGCTGTAAGGCAATAAAAACCGGCCCGCGGAGCTCCGCGGGCCAGTTTTTATCAGTCGATATTGTAGGACAGCCAGCCGGCCGGCTCAGTGCCGGTATCAGTGCCGGTCTGGTCGCCGCCTTCATCAGGCGGCGTCGGGTCGGTACTCGGGTCGCCGCTCGGGTTGTCCCCGTCAGGATTAGGATTATTCGGATCGGTGGTTGCAGACTGATCCTCGTTTTCTTCCGGCG
The DNA here is from genome assembly GCA_944382925.1 of uncultured Clostridia bacterium. Classification (GTDB taxonomy): domain Bacteria; phylum Bacillota; class Clostridia; order Peptostreptococcales; family Anaerovoracaceae; genus Fimisoma. The sequence goes on from CALWNX010000033.1 coordinate 315, forward strand.
GCAGGGCAGGAGGAACTTCTACAATCGTGACGCTTTCGCCCGGTTCGGCCGGATAGGTGTCGGGATCAGGATTGTGCAGATTGCAGTAGTAGTGAGGGAGCTCGCTGCCCTTATCCCTGACGCTGTCGCTAGGCACATACGGCCGCATAATGCCTGATTTGGAGGTGACATTTGGGCAGGATGGCGTGGCAAGATAGCCGCTGTCTGCACAGATGTCCACGGTCTTGTGCATGGTATCCTCTTCGGTAGGCTGCGTGCCCTGAGTGAAGTACTCGTTACGCACATTGCTGCCGCTGGCCTCGGTAGCCAGCATGCCGCTCTTGGTATCGATCTTGACCTGTACGACATTGGACGGCCGTGCAGAGTAGGAGCCGCCCTGAGCACCTTCGACCTGACTCATGATTCTGCTCCACATGCGCGATGCGGCCAGGGAGTCGGAGGAAAGGTTGAGATTGAAGTCATTACCGATCCACAGGGCGGCGCTGTAATTCGGCGTAAAGCCGCAGAACCAGATGTTGTCCTTGCGGTCAGTGGTTCCCGTCTTGCCGCCGACGGTAGCGCCGGAGATGGCGGCCGGATAACCGATACCCTCGGTCACTACTGTACGCAGGACGTCGCGCATGATCCAGGCCACGCCGGCGTCGAGCACCTGAGTTTCTTCGGTATTGGCTTCCAGAATGATATCGCCGTTTCTGTTGGTTACCTTAGTATATATGGTAGCAGATTTGTGCACTCCGTCGTTGACAAAAGTAGTATAAGCGCTGGCCATTTCCAGCGGGGAAATGCCGGTTGCCATACCGCCCAGACCCAGAGCCGCCAGGTTGAGGTCGTCGTCGGTCACCGTGCTGACGCCGTATTTTTCCAGCAGATTGGCGGAATAATCTACGCCCACCTGCGAAAGCAGCTTGACAGCGCAGACATTGACCGACTGCTGCAGGGCGCGGCGGAAGGTATAGAGGCCCGCGTAGCCGCTGTATGAGTTCTTCGGCCAGGTCTTGCCGTTGATCTTGGTAGGCTCGTCGTCGATGATCGAGGCGGCGGTGAGGTAGCTGCCCCACAGCTCGGCGCCCTGTTCATCAAAGCCGTTATCGGTGGCGGTGAAGGTTTTGCCGGCTTCTTCAAGCTCAAAGCTCTGCTGCAGAGCAGCCGAGTAGACGGACAGCGGCTTGATCGAGGAGCCGGGCTGACGTGCGGAGGTGGCTCGGTTGAAGAGCATTCTGCCGGTCGTTTTGCGCCCGCCGCTCATGGCTTTGATCTGTCCGGTCTTATTATCAATGATAACCATGGCCGACTGCGGCTGAATCACGCGCTGATTGAGCGTGAACTGATTGGTAGCCAGGCCTCCGTTATCCGTCTCTTCAAAGAAGGTCGGATAATCATCAAAGAAGGAGGCAGCGATCACGAGATTGCCGTCTGCGTCCTTGGTTTTGTAATTCTGCGGGATGTTGACATAGCCGCCGTTGATCGAATAGAGGATGTTATCCTCGAACACATACATGTTCTTAAACTCAACGCTGTAGTCGGTCTGGCCCTGCACGGTGGTATCGTAAATGTTCAGCCTTTTGCCGGCATAGACAGTCAGAGAGCCATCCTCATTCTTTTTGAACTCATCGGAGGAAAGGACAAACTTGCCGTCATCGTTGATATAATACGAATAAGCGTACAGCTTGTTGCCGTTTGGACCGGTGATGGTCCCGTTTCCGTCCCGCGAATAGCCGGTGATGCCAGGGTAATTGCTGTTATTGTTGAATTCCTTTTCGATCACTTCCTGAGCCTGCGAGTCCATAGTCGTGTAGATCTGCAGACCGCCGTTGTACACGAGATTGCTGGCTTCCTCATATGAATAGCCGTTTTGCTCCATCAGATCGTTGATCACCGTCTGCAGCGTGTAATCGGCGAAATAGTTGGAAACCGTGTTGAGGGCGTCGATGTTCGGATTGACGATATCCTTGATCTCCACTGCCTTTGCTTCTTCATATTCTTCATCGGTAATATAGCCTTGCTCGTGCATCAGCGCCAAGCAGGTGGCCATACGGCCTTTGCAGGCGTCGTTCCACAGGTAAGCGTAGTCGCCGTTTTTGCTGATCAGGTTCGGCGTGTCGTCGGTGACCTCGGTGGCAGACACCGTCTGCACGAGGGCGAAGCTCGACGGCAGCTGCGGGATGGCGGCCAGAGCCGCTGATTCGGCGATGGTCAGCTCCTCTACGTCCTTGGAAAAATAGGCCTGGGCAGCCGTCTGGATGCCGAAGCCGCAGCCGAAGTTGATCGTGTTGAGATAAGCCTCGAGGATTTCGTTCTTGTCCAGCTTGCGTTCGAGGATGATCGCATAATAAGCTTCGGTGATCTTTCTGCTCATCGTGCGGTCGAACATCTCATCCTCGAGATAGAGGTTTCTGGCCAGCTGCTGCGTGATCGTGCTGGTGCCCGAAACGCCGCCGCCGCTGAAGACCGCGTCCTTGATGGCGCCGAAGATCCTGACGATGTTGAAGCCGTGATGTTCGCGGAAGGTCTTGTCCTCCAGCGCGATAAAGGCGTTCTGCGTATGCTCCGGAATCTGGCCGATCTCGACGATGGTCCTGTTCTGATCGCCAAAGGCCGTATCAATGATGTTGCCTTCGTCATCGTAGAGCACAGAGCTCTGCGAGAGCAGGCTGTAAATGTTGTCGGTCTGGATATCAGGAGCCTTGGAGATGATCACGCCCACGTAAATGATACCGGCCAGCATCACGGCCAGAATAGCGCAGATGCCGCCGATAATGATCTTCTTCCTTCTTGATTTGGCACGTGCTTTTTTGATCGCCTCAGGATCGCCAGCCGCTACAGCGTTTTGCAGCGCTTCATTCTTTTCTCGCGCCGCCCGCCTTTTGGCCGCCTTTTTGCTGGTGCCGTTTCTTTTGCTTCTTGATCTATGAGTGACTTCTTCACTGGTTGATTCCTGCATGTCGTTTATTTTGTTATTGTCGTCATAATTGCTCAATCTATCACCCGCTTTCTGTCATAATCACTGCTATTATACCATATCGTGTCTGTAAAGTTAAGAAATATTAATGCAAAGCTCTTGAAAAAAATATAAAATGGAATATAATGTAAATAGGGCTTGGCTGCTGCTTTCGTTCGCAAGGACAAAAGGACAAAAGGAGCGATGTTGTTTTGCGGCGCAAGCTTTTTTTATTTACCATGGCCATAGTTTTTGCCGTGAGCTGGGCGAATTATGCGGGAATGCTGCCGGCCGGGGAAATTCCGCCCGCGCTCTGCGGGAAGGAGCTTGAGTACCGGGCTTTCGTGCGGGCGATAGATAAATTTGACGAAGAAAGGACGGCTCTCAAGGTTGAGATCACTCATGCCGGCGGAGAAAGGCTTGCGCAGAGCTTTTGCGCGCTCGTGACCTGCTTCAGAGAAGGAGAGGAGGGTGCGGCCGCACAGCCATGGCGTCTGTGGCGGGGAGAGCTGGTCTTTCGCTGCGAGCTGGAAAAGCCTTCTCCGGCGCGCAACCCCGGCTGTTTTGACTACGCCCGCCATCTGCTCAGCGAAGGCATCATCGCCTGCGGCTATGTCGATGATTTCATCCTGCGGAAAGAAGCGGACGGGCGGCTTGCTCTGCTTGAAAAAAAGCTCATCGAGCGCAAATATCAGTTCGCCGCCTCGCTGCCGGAGGAGGCCAGGGGGCTGGTGATGGGAGTGCTGTTCGGCGAAACGGCTTTTCTGCCGGACGACGTTTACGAAAGCTTTCGCATTAACGGCACGGCGCACGTGCTTTCTGTCAGCGGCCTGCATGTCGGTCTTCTCTACAGCTGGATAAGCAAAGCGGCCGGCCGCAGGAGGAGCCCGGTTTTTTTGCTGGGAAACGGCGGCTGCCTGATCCTTTACTGTTTTCTCAGCTCCTTCAGCGCCTCGTCGCTGCGGGCGGCGGCCATGATCATGCTCTCGCTTCTTGCTGCCTGCCTCGACAGGCGCTACGACATGCTGAGCGCCGCTTCCTTTGTGGCGCTGCTGTTCATAGCATCCGACGCGCATATCATCTTCAACACCGGCTTTCAGATGTCCTTCGTCGCGGTGGCGGCGATCGCTTTTTTCTACCGGCGCATGCCGAAAAAGCTGCCGGACAGCCTGGCCATCAGCCTGGCGGCTAACCTCGGACTGATTCCCTATCAGCTCTATGTGTTCAACTGGTTCTCGCTTTCCTCTTTTATCGCCAATGTGCCGGTGGTGTATCTGACGGGGATCATCGTGCCGTTTGGACTGCTGTATTTTATCGTTTTCTGCTTTTGCGGGCCGGTGGAGCTGCCGGCCTTTTTCCTCAGCGCCTTCTCGCAGGCGACTATCCGGCTCAATGATTTTCTCACCTTCGGGCGCGGAGGCTTTGACGTCGTAAGTCCGCCGCTGTGGCTTGTCTTAGCGCTGTGCCTGCTTCTGTTCTTCCTGTCCTCCGAGCAGTGCGAGCTCTGGCGGCTGCGGGCCAAAAGGCGATGCCTGGCGGTTTCGGCCGGCGGCCTGCTGGCGCTGGCGCTGATTCTGGGGAGCCTGCCGCCTACCCCGCTGGCCGGCTGCGAGCTCGTCTTCGTCGACGTGGGGCAGGGGGACTGCCTGCATATCAGAAGCGGCGACACCAACGTGCTCATCGACGGCGGCGGAGATGCCGATTATAATGTCGGCGCCGGGACGCTCAAGCCTTATCTGCTCAAAAACGGCGTGCGCAGGATTGACCTGGCTCTGGCTACGCACAGGCATACCGATCACTTTCGCGGTCTTTACGAGCTGGAGGAGGAAGGGCTGGCACCATCTCCGCTGACGGGGCTTACGGCCGGGCAAAGCTACGAGCCCTGCGAAGGACTGAAGATCGAAGTGCTGTGGCCGCTTTCACTGGCGGATGATCCCCTGCAGGAAGAAAATGCAAGCTGCAGCGTTTTCATGGTAAATTTCAGGGGCTGCCGGGTACTGATAACCGGCGATCTTGACGCTGAGGGAGAACGAAGCATGGTGGCGCATTATCGCGGAACAGACCGCCTGCGGGCCGACATCCTTAAAATCGGCCATCACGGCAGCGCCGGCAGCACCAGCGACGAATTGCTCAGAGCTGTCCGA
>CALWNX010000034.1 GCA_944382925.1 uncultured Clostridia bacterium
AACTCCTAATTATAAAAAGGATTATAGCAGTAATGAAAAGAAGCTCCTAAATCGCACATTTGTTGTTTCAGAAAACCGTTGATACAATTTTAGGTGTAAGAAGCCAATACTACGGTTGCGTATTGAAAAGGAGTTGCTGCTATTATGAAAAAAGAAAAAATAAAAGTTTACACTTATAAAAGAGTTTCCACAACCATGCAGATTGACGGTTACTCATTGGATGCACAGCGAGCAAGGATGAAAGCGTATGCGGATTTTAACGATTATGAAATTGTTGGCGAGTATGAAGATGCAGGAAAATCCGGCAAATCTATTGAAGGACGGTTACAATTCAACCAGATGATGGAGGATGTGAAATCAGGGAAAGATAATGTTTCGTATGTTTTGGTATTCAAGCTCTCTCGTTTTGGAAGAAATGCTGCAGATGTTCTTTCAACATTGCAGGTCATGCAGGATTTTGGTGTGAATTTAATCTGTGTAGAGGATGGAATTGACTCATCGAAAGATGCGGGAAAATTGATGATTTCTGTTCTGTCGGCAGTTGCCGAAATTGAGCGTGAGAATATTCGTGTCCAGACAATGGAAGGTAGAATACAAAAAGCCAGAGAAGGAAAATGGAATGGAGGGTTTGCTCCCTACGGATATAAACTTGTAAATGGTAAGTTGGAAATCAATGAGGAAGAAGCGGTTGCAATCCGGACAATTTATGACCAGTATGTTAATACAGATATTGGATCAAATGGAATTTCAAAATATCTGGAAAATCACGGTATTCGTAAGATACAGCGACAGAATGGGAAAAACCCTTTATTTGATGCCCACTTAGTTCGCTTGATATTGAAAAACCCGGTTTACTGCGGTAAAATTGCTTATGGACGCCGGAAAACGGAAAAAGTTCATGGAACAAGGAATGAATATCGTCTTGTTGAGCAGGATGATTTTCTTTTAGTAGACGGATTGCATGAAGCTATTATTTCAGAAGAAGTCTGGAACGCTGCACAAGCAAAATTGATTGCACAAGCGAAGAAGTATGAACATGTTAATAAGGGAAAAGATGAACGGACACATCTGTTGTCAGGAATTGTAAGGTGTCCTGTATGTGGCGCAGGAATGTATGGGAATAAGAGCATTAAATACAAAAAGGACGGCACAAAGTATAAGGACTTTTTCTATTATGGATGTAAACACCGTAGTATGCAGCGGGGACACAAATGTGATTATAAAAAGCAAATAAGGGAAGAACTTCTGGACGATGCTGTAGCCGAGGTAATAGTAAAATTGGTCAGCAATCCTCAGTTTGCAGCAATGATGCAGGAAAAAATCAATATGAAAGTTGATACGACTGCCATAGACCAAGAAATAGCAAATTATGAAAAACAGCTTCGTCAAGATTACTCCATTAAAGCCAAGCTGATGGAGGAGATTGATAATCTCAATCCTGATGACAGACATTACATTAGAAGAAAGGCAGACCTTGATGACAGGCTCTACCGAATGTATGACAAAATAGAGGAACTGGAAGAACAGTTGATTGCAGCCAGAGCAAAAAAGACTTCTATCGAAGCGGAAAAAATCACAGGTGATAATATCTACAAGGTGTTGATTTACTTTGATAAACTGTATTTTGCTATGAGCGATGTAGAGCGTAGACAACTTATTGAAGCGTTGATTGCCGAAATACAGATTTATGAGGAACGCAAACCCAATGGTCAGTGGCTTAAATCTATTCGATTTAAGCTACCGATTATTGAAAATGATTTAAGTATTGGTTTGGACAATGGTAATCAAGTCGATTGCCGCTTTCTGCTGCGGAGCCATGTTCATGCTGGCTGAGTACGGTACGTACAGCGCGAGCTATATGGCGTTTTGGGGCAAATTTAAGGAACCGGAATGGATCTTACTGGCCGCAGGGACAGCAATCTCTCTTACAGGGCTGAGCCTTGGCGTTTTGCTGAGAAGGCTGCGGCTCCGGAGTAAATACAGGCGTATAAGGCCTTTGAAGGGAACTGACGGTAATGAAACAAATATTGATAATAGACGATGATATTTCCATAAACGACATGCTGGACAAAGTCCTCGCGCGGGCGGGATATGAGACATTTCACGCCTGGTCCGGCACCGAGGCGCTTTTATTTCTCAAAGACTGCGGAGAGCGAAAACCGGATCTGATTTTGCTCGACCTGATGCTGCCGGGCCTCTCCGGGGAAGAACTGCTGCCGCAGATAGGGGACGTTCCGGTGATAGTGATGAGCGCCAGGACTGACGTCAGGGACAAGGTGAATGTGCTGCTTGCCGGAGCGGCCGACTGCATTACCAAACCTTTTGAAATCGAGGAACTGCTGGCAAGGATCTCCGTTCAGCTCAGAGGGAGCAGGGCGGGGCGCAGACATGAGGAGCCAAAAAGCGAAGTATACGGAGAAATCACCCTTGACCCGGGCACGCGGCTCGTGCGGGCAGGCGGAGAAGAGGTGCATCTGACAAAGACGGAATACGCTATTTTAAAGTTGTTGATGGAAAACCCGCGGCAGGTCATTACCCGCACGGCTATCCTCGACAGGATCAGCGAAGATACTCCCGACTGCACGGAAAGTTCTCTCAAAGTTCACGTGAGCAATCTGCGCAAGAAACTGCGGCAGGCGACGGGCAGGGATTATATCGAGGCGGTCTGGGGCATAGGCTTCAAGCTGAAAAACGATCATGGATGCGAGTGAATTTTTACCCTTTCTTTACTCTTTTCTTTACCGTTTCTGAAGCAGAGGGTGGTATAGTGATTTCACAAAATAAAAGGGGGTAAAGATATGGAATATGTTTTGAGCGTTGATTCACTCAGCAAACGTTACGGCAATTTTCACGCTCTGGACGGACTGACGATGAAAGTGCCCAAAGGCTCTATCTACGGCTTTGTGGGCAAAAACGGCGCCGGCAAGACTACGCTGATACGACTGATATGCGGATTGCAGGAGCCGACAGCGGGAGAGTACAGCATATACGGTGTCAAAAACAGTGATCCGGCCGTCAGGAAGGCACGCCGGCGGATGGGAGCCGTCATCGAATCTCCCGCCATATACCTTGATATGAGCGCCGCCGACAATCTTAAAGAGCAGTACCGGATTCTGGGACTGCCGTCTTTTGAGGGAATCGACGAGCTGCTAAGGCTCGTGGGTCTTGAAAATACGGGACGCAAAAAGGCCGGACAATTCTCTCTGGGGATGCGGCAGCGGCTTGGCATCGCTGTAGCTCTGGCCGGCAGCCCCGACTTTCTTCTCCTCGACGAGCCCGTGAACGGCCTTGACCCGCAGGGCATCATCGAGATACGTGAACTCATCCTCAGGCTCAACCGCGAGCGGCGCATTACGGTCTTGATTTCCAGCCATATACTGGACGAACTGGCGAAGCTGGCCACCTGGTACGGCTTCATAGACGGCGGGCGTATGGTCAGGGAGATCAGCGCGGAGGAGCTTGAAAAAGCATGCCGCAAATGCGTGCGTACAGAGGTTTCAGATGTGCGCGCTCTCGCCCGGGTGCTGGACGGACTCGGCCTCGATTATACAATTATTTCTGATACGGCAGCCGACGTATATGCCGAGGTAGGTGTTTCCCGCCTCACGGGACTGCTCAGGGAGGAAAACTGCGAAGTTTTTACCATGCAGGAGCGGGACGAAAGCCTCGAAAGCTATTACCTGAGCCTGATAGAAGGCAGCGGGGAAGAACAAGGCAGAGAGGAGGGGCGGAAATGAACAGACTTATCCGCGCTGACTTCGCGCGCCTTTTCAAAAATACCGTGTTCTATGTGCTGCTGATCGGCTTTTCCGCGGCAGGAATCATAGCAGGGTCTGTACTGTCTGCAAAACTCGACAGCTTTTATTTTGAAGATTTCCTCTATGGAGCAGTTGCTTTTATGGGGCTTACCGCCGCCGTGTTCGTGAGTCTGTTCACAGGTACCGAGTACAGCGACGGAACTATCAGAAACAAGCTGACGGCAGGTCATTCCAGAGCAGCCATCTATCTGGCGCATCTGATAGTGTGCTGCGCCGCCGTCCTTATAGTGGCTCTGGCTTATATGGCGACCATGATCGCATCGGGAGCGGTGTGCGGTGGAAGGCTGGCCAGCAGCCCCAAGACCTTTGCTTTCTTTATGCTCTGCGCCCTGTTGGTGACGGCAGCTTATGTCACTTTTATGAACTGCCTGAGCTGGATCATAAGCAGCAGAGCAATAAGCTCCGTGATATGTATCATCGCCGCATTGGTATTTCTGTTTGCCGCCGCCTACGTCAACCAGAGACTTGCCGAGCCGGAAACGAAGGACATCTATGTAATGAGCGATGAAGCCGGCGTGCCGGCTCAGGTGGAAACAGTGCCAAATCCGTCTTACGTGGAGGGCGAGGCCAGAGAAACCCTGGAATTTATAAACGATGTGCTTCCTTCGGGGCAGGGAGTGCAGATGGCAAGCGTTCCCGGTGAGAATTGGGCAGGTGTGGAAGCTCCTTATCCCGTGCGCTGGATCTGCTGCTCGCTGGCCTTTTGCACAGTGATGACGGGAGCGGGACTGCTGCTGTTTAAAAGAAAAGAAATTCGATAGGAGGAAGAATGGTGTTTTGGCTGTCGGTCATAATCGGAGTTTCGCTGATCATAATCATGACGCTTTCGCTCAGGCTGATGCTCGTGCGCAGAAGTCTTTGCCGGATCAGCAGGGATCTGGCCGAGCGGCTGTCGGATGACACCAATGTACTGATAGATGTTTCGAGCGGAGACAGGGCGGTCAGAGAACTGGCCGCCGGCCTGAACCGCCAGCTTGCAGAGCTGCGCCGGCAGCGAAACCGCTTTGAGCACGGAGATCTTGAACTAAAAGAAGCGATAACCAATATCTCTCACGATCTGCGTACACCGCTGACTTCTATTTACGGTTATCTGAATTTGCTGAAAGGCGAAGCTCTTTCTGCCGACGGCCGCTTATACGCGGAGGCGATTGAAGAACGTACTGACGCTATGAAAAAAATGACGGAAGAGCTTTTCGGCTATACTCTCGTCGTAAGCGATACCGAGGAACTGCCGAAACAAATGACAGATGTGCGGGCGATTGTAGAAAGCTGCCTTTCTTCCTATTATGCCGTTTTCAAAGAGAAAGGCATAGAGCCGGCCATCAGCCTGCCGGAGCGAAAGGTTGAGCTCATGCTCAACGAAGACGCTCTCAGGCGGGTTTTTGAGAATATAATAAGTAACGCCGTCAAGTATACTGACGGCGATCTCAGAGTCGATATGACTGCGGACGGCATGGTGACTTTTTCCAATCATGCCGCCGGTCTGACCGAATTACAGACAGAGCGCCTGTTTGATCGCTTCTACACGGTTAACACCGCCAGAAAGTCCACCGGGCTGGGACTTGCCATAGCCAGAACCCTGACGGAGAAAATGGGTATGGAGATCGGAGCTGTCTGTGAGGATCAGATCCTGAAAGTGTGGGTGAGACCAAAGGAATAGAAGCGATAGGTCACATCTTTGCAGGCCGATCACGGTTGAGTTTCTGCTTAATAGCAGATGTTGTACTTTTTCAGTGAAAACAAAAAAACTACAACAATTTAGCTTTTGCCAGGTCGTCTTGAAGAGTGTCTTAGGCGCTATGTTGTAAATTCTTGCAAAACCCGCTACGGTTACAACCAAAATGTTGTAACCGTAGCGGGTTTTGTAAAAAAATACAACACCGGCTGTTTTTACCGTACGCGTAAATGAAGATTGCCGCGAAAATGTTGTAATAATAAGGAATATTGCCCTTTCATTACAACATGTGGGCATTACCATCTGGCGGTTATTTGCCGCATGTCGCGGGCGTTCTGTCCGCTTTTCCGAAGACAAAGAAACCGATGAAGAACATGACGGCCAGAGCTCCTACGCCGAGATTGACGCTGTCTGTAAGCTGGCTGACGAAGGAGACCAGCAGAGTGCCGATAAAGGAGGCGCCTTTTCCGCAGATATCATATACTCCGAAATACTCGCCGGATTTTTCCGCCGGGATGATCTTGGCATAGTAAGAACGGGATATTGCCTGTATCGCGCCCTGAAAAAGACCGACGCACACGGCCAGTATCCAGAACTGATACTGCTCGGCAAGTCCCATGCCGTACAGAGCGATGAGAAAGTAGGCGAAGATGCAGACTCTGATCAGGTTGCCCGCCTTGAAACGCGAGGAGATACGGCCAAATATAAGGGCCGCCGGGAAGGCCACTATCTGAGTGACAAGGAGCGCAAGCAAAAGGCCGGTGGTATCAAGTCCCAGAGCCGTCCCGTAAGCCGTAGCCATGTCGATAACGGTATAAACGCCATCTATATAAAAGAAGAAGGCAATGAGAAATATGCCGGCTTTTTTGTTGCTTTTAAGCTCCGAGAAGATTTTCTTAAGCCGGATGAAAGAATTTTTTATCGTATGTTCCGTCTTTGGCTGATAGTGTGTCTGCTCATAATTTCTAAGCAGCGGCAGGGACATCAGCACCCACCAGACGGCAGTCAGCAGGAAAGCCAGTCCCATGGCAAGAGCCATAGACAGGCCGATTTTTTCGTAGAACAGCACCAGCATGAGGCTGAGCAGGAAAGGAATACAGGAACCTATGTAGCCCCAGGCATAGCCTCTGGAGGATACTTCGTCCATGCGTTCATTAGTCGTAACATCGGGAAGCATGGAGTCATAAACCACAAGGCTGAGGGAATAGGCCGACTTGGCGATCACGAAGAGGATCAGGAACCACAGCCACGACTGAATGAATCCCAGGGCCACGCAGCCGAGAGCTCCGATGAGCAGGGATACAGAAAAAATCCATTTTCTCATTCCCTTAAAATCTGAAACTGTGCCCATGGTAGGGCCAAGCAGGGCGACAATAAGAGTAGATATGGAAGTGGCGTATCCCCAGTAAGCCAGATAGTCCACATCGGAAATGCCGTCGCTTTCCGCCAGAGCGTTAAAATAGATCGGCATGATGGTGGTGACAAGCAGGGTGAAAGCCGAATTGCCCACATCGTAGAGCACCCATTTCTTTTCCAGGCTGTTCATCTTAAATCTCATATATTTTTTCCTCCTCTAAAGTGCATATCCTTATATTCGGCCAGCCGTCATCCGGGCCGAAAGTCCTGTCAAACCACGGATCGAGGCTGCCGCCGCCCTGCAGAAATGCCAGACAGCTTTCGATGAGCCGCGCCGCCAGAGGGACAGCCTTTTGGTCCATGAGCTTTTGCAGGCGCAGATTGCTGTCCGCGCAGGCCGGCTCACCGTCTTTGCTTGGTATCATATGGCGCAGAGAATCGTATTTTCCCGCCGCTTTTAAGGCCGCGTAAATCGCTTTGCGTTTTGCGTTGCCTTTCGGCGTATCCGGGCAGAGCAGAAAATTGCTGTAGGAAATCATGGACTTGATCGCCTTGCGGATTTCGGCGGGTGAAATATCGCCGAAACAGCGGGAAATGACGCGGGCGTTTTCTGCCGCGCTGCGGGCAGAGCCGGCGCGCAGAGAATCCGCCGTCCGGTAGCGGAGCGGATCGTGTCCGTCCTGCTGCAGCAGAAAGCGGTCAAATTCCGCCTCGATTTGTATATGGGAGACGCCGCTTGCGGCGATTTTCTTTTCCACATAACCGTGACAGATGCTGTCGAGGGCAAAGTGGCAGACAAAGCCAAGCAGATAGGCCTGCATAGCCGCGGCCTGACTGCTTTCCGCCTCGAAAAGCCGCTGCGCCGCCGCCCGGAAAAAATCCGCCCCCGGCCGGTCGTGCATCTCGTTGCCGTACGTGCTGACCCTGTTTTTTTTAAGCGGCTTGTAATAAAAGAGGACGTCCGGCCCCTGCAGCCCGGTCAGGTACAGGCTCTTGTGGCTATTTATCAGCTCCTGAATTTCCCGCGGCAGAATGTCAAGCACCTTCTTGCCACAGGAATAATGAGCATACATAGAAGGCATGACAGCCCTCCTTTCTTGTCAATCATAACGACTAATTATAACACATAATTGTAAAATGTGCGTTAAAATAAAGCACGGAAAATGTAAAATATATACGGCTTGATTTTGCACGGCGCTGACGGTAAAATGGAAAAAAGATATCAAAGCCTACAATGATATAAAAAGGATAATTGCCGTGGATAATCTCGCCGGACTCATAGAAAACAACTTTAATATGATGTACATTCCGCTGTTTGACATCTTTGGCGGCCAGGAACGCTTCAGACTCAGGTATAAGTTCGACAACGCCAGCCGCTATATCTGCCGCAGGGAAGACTACCCTTTTGAAACGCTCGACTGCGGCTATTGTTTGCAGGCGATGAAAAACTCCCGCTGCGTCATCATCGAGATAGATGGGCTTGGCAGTTTCGTCTTTACCGATCACCGGCACTCGGATCTGTTTCTGGTGCTTCAAAGGTATTTTAAGGAGACAGACAGTTTTGTCTTCTGCGGCAACGATGAGGGCGGGTATTTCAAAATCCTCAGAGATGGTAAAATCAGACGCAAAATCGCCAGTTTCCTCTGCATGGAAGGCATCCGCAACTGCCCCGAGACCAGGGGTAAACCCTGCGAGTATGAGATCGCCAGCGGGCACGTATATAAAGCCGACATGCAGGCCCGGCATATGAAAGACATGCTGCCGGACTTCACCGGTAGGGAAGTGCGGGCGCTGATGGACTACTATATTGACATGAGCAGGTTTACTGACGAAAACATCAGGAGAATACTTATCTATGCCTTGTCGGCCGAGGAGGAAAACTCATGACGAACATACACGATTATCTGCGCTGGCGCGGCGACCTGACGGCGGCGCAGACACCGTTTAACGAGGTGGACGCCCTAATTCTGGCAAAACTGGCCTACATACCTTTTGAAATGATCGAACTGCGCCGAGGTTCGGCTCCGGTCACTGTCGGCGAGGCGGCGGCAGCGCTTCTGGCACGGTCTGATCTGGCGCAGTGCGTCCATTTTAAAGACGACATCGACCTTTTGCGGGAGCTAGCTTCAAGCGCGAGATTTTGCGATATGCGCCTTTCAAACTACATCGACCGTATCGACGAGGAAAGCCAGACCCAGTTTGCGGCGATCACCGTGCAGATCGCGGACAGACTCAGATATATTTCGTATCGTGGTACGGACGCCACTCTGGTGGGGTGGAAAGAAAACTTCAACATGACTTTTACTTTCCCGGTGCCGGCGCAGAAAAGCGCCCTCGACTATCTGGAACAGACCGCGGCCGCCGAAAAGGGACATTTTATTCTCGGCGGACATTCCAAGGGCGGAAACCTTGCCATGTACGCGGCCGCCATGGCAAAGCCGGCCGTGCAGTGCAGAATCAATACCGTATATAATTTTGACGGACCGGGATTCGACGAAAAAATGCTCAATACGCCGGGATATGAGCGCGTCTGCGACAGGATGAGGACTTTCGTTCCTCAGTCTTCCATTGTCGGTCTTCTGCTTGCACATGAGGAGCAGTACACCATCGTCAAAAGCGCGGAAAAAACCGGCGTCATGCAGCACGATATTTCTTCCTGGGAAGTGGAGCGCGATCATTTGCGCTATCTCGACAAGGTGACGAACTCGAGCCGGTTTATTGACCGCACTCTGAAAGGCTGGTACGCTGACGTGGACATTGAAAAGCGCGAAAAATTCATTGATGCCCTTTATGACATAGTCAGCAAGACCAACGCCCGTACCCTGCATGACCTTGACGATAACTGGCTCGAATCAGCCGCGGTTATCCTGTCTTCATACGGTTCTTTAGATGAAGATACGAAAAAGGTCATTACAAACACTTTGTCTTTACTTATAAAAAATGTCAGAGAAAACCTGGGGCCGCTGCTGAAAGAAGGGCGTAAAGCCCGCTGACGGCGGCAGACGAGGGGAAATAAGATGTCAATACGTGGTTTCAAAGCGGCGCTCGCATACGGAGAAAAGCTGAAAAAATTCAAAGACGCCGACGCGGCGGAAAGATATTTTCTCGCCCGCAAGGACAAACTGCTGGAAAAGCTTGAGAAAAATTGCGCTAAACAGGGCTTATTCGTACCCGATTACTCGGTGGAAAGCCTGAAAAAACTGGAAAAATTATATTTCGATCTGTGCGGGACAGGCGGCTTCGCCGGGGCAGGCTTTACGAAAAATGAATTC
Source organism: uncultured Clostridia bacterium (assembly GCA_944382925.1). Lineage (GTDB taxonomy): Bacteria > Bacillota > Clostridia > Peptostreptococcales > Anaerovoracaceae > Fimisoma. The sequence goes on from CALWNX010000034.1 coordinate 10,122, forward strand.
GAAAGCGCCATGTCCATGTATTTTGGCGAAGTGATTGTCAGGAACAACCTGGATTCGAAATTTGAAGCGCGTTCCTTTCCTTTTAGCAAAGACAAATACGAGTTTTATGTCAGCAAAGGCCTGTTAAGCATGGCGATCGCCGATAAGTTCCTCGACCTCGACAAGCGTCCGGACAACGTGAGAAAGAACTCGATTTTCAGGGAGTACAACAAATATTTCAAGTGATACCGGCCAGCCGCGCGGCAGATGTTTTGCCGCCATACAGTTTGCCAAACATGGCAGAACCGGTGTATAATCAAGGCAGAGGATGTATGTAAAAAGACATAGCTACAGCGGAGGAAATACCAATGTATGAGTTGATTCAAGTATCTGCACATGATTTTTATATCGACTGCCCGGCCAAGATCGGCCTGATCAAGACCGGCGCAGACGAGGTTGTGCTCATCGACAGCGGCAACGATAAGGATGCAGGCAAAAAAGTCTTCCGCCTGCTGCAAGCCGAGGGCTGGACGCTGAAGGCGATCTTCAACACCCACTCGCACGCAGACCATATCGGCGGCAATCATTTCCTGCAGGAAAAGACGGGTTGCAGGATCTACGCCAAAGGGCTGGAAAGCGTATATGCCAACACGCCGCTGCTGGAGCCGGTCGGACTTTACGGCGGCCGACCGTTCAAAGAGCTGAAAAACAAATTCCTCATGGCGCCGGAAAGCGAGGTGCTGCCGCTTACGGCCGCAGACTTGCCCGCGGGCATGACGGTGCTCGCCTTGCCGGGACACAGCCCGGACATGGTCGGCTTTATGACTGCGGAGGGCACGGCGTATATTGCGGATTGCCTTTCTTCGGCGGAAACCCTGACCAAATACGGCGTCGGCTACCTGTGGGACCCGGAGCTGTCGCTGCAAACGCTTGAATATATACGGCAGCTTGAGGCTGCGCATTTCGTGCCGGCGCATGCGCCTGCAGCGGCAGACATCGGAGAGCTGGCGCAGCTCAACATCGACGCGATCAAAGATGTCAGGGAAAAAATCCTCGCTCTGTGCAGCGAGCCTGTCACCTTTGAAGAATTGCTCAAAAGACTTTTCGACGCTTATGACATGCAGCTGTCGGCCCAGCAGTATGCGCTCGTCGGCAGCACGGTCCGCTCATATCTTTCGAGCATGTGCGAAGCAGGAAGCCTTGCTTTCCGCTTTGAGGACAACCGGATGCTCTGGCAGGCCGATATAATGTAATATTACATTTTATTACAAC
>CALWNX010000035.1 GCA_944382925.1 uncultured Clostridia bacterium
AGAAAATCACTTCAACTCTGAGACTGAGAATGTCCGCTAAGGACGCTCATTACGGCGGAAATCTGGTAGACGGAGCTCACATGGTTCACCTGTTCGGCGACGTTGCCACCGAGCTTCTGATCAAGTACGACGGAGACGAGGGCCTGTTCTGCGCTTATGACAACGTAGAATTCCTGGCTCCTACCTATGCCGGCGACTACATCGAAGCTTACGGCGAGATCACCAGCGTTGGCAACACCTCCAGGAAGATGAAGTTCGAGGCCAGAAAGGTTGTACAGGCCAGACCTGACATCAGCGCTTCTGCTGCCGACTTCCTGGAAGAGCCTATCGTAGTGGCCAGAGCTACCGGCACCTGCGTAACCCCGAAGGAGTGCAAGAGAAAATAAAAAAACTGCTATCGCAGCGCAGGGACAGTCTTAAAGCGACCGTCCCTGTTTTTTCTTTGTTTCAGCAGTTTTTCAGAAATTCTATCTCTTCGCGCGTCAGCTTACGGTAATGGCCGGGTCTGAGGTGCCCAAGGCGCACAGGGCCGATCGCCACGCGCTCCAGCTCCTGGACGGGATTGCCGACGGAGGCAAACATCTTGCGCACCTGGCGGTTCTTGCCCTCGTGTATGGTGATTTCCACCAGCGTGGAGCTCTGCGTGCCCTTGATGATCCTTACTTGCGCGCGGCGGGTGACGTAGCCGCCAATGTCCACGCCACGGGCCAGGCGGCGGGCCTTTTCGTCGGAAAGTACGCCTTTGACCAGCGCCCGGTAGGTCTTGGTCAGCTCGTGCTTGGGATGCGTCACGCGATAAGTCAGATCGCCGTCGTTGGTCATGATCAGAGCGCCCGTAGTGTTGTAATCGAGGCGTCCCACCGGATAAAGGCGGGCGTCTATATCGGCGACCAGCTCCATGACCGTAGCGCGGTCCCGGTCGTCTGCCGCAGTGGTCACCATGCCCAGCGGCTTGTTGACCAGCACATAGACGGGCTTCTGCGCGCCCGTAACCAGGCGGCCGTTAACCCTGACCTCGTCGCCCTCGCCGACATCGTAGCCGGGCTCTTTCATTACCGCTCCGTTGACCTTGACATTGCCGTTTGCAATCAGCTCATCAGCCTTGCGTCGGCTGGCAATGCCGGCCTGCGCGATATATTTGTTGATTCTCATGATTTTTCCCTCGTGTTCTGTTCTCGTTCGTCAGCTCATTTTATCACATCCGGCGGCCGCTTGTAAACATCGCAAAGTCCCTCTGCTTCGACGCGCTTTCTGATCAGACGCGGGTCTGTCAGATAAAGGCCGCGTTCCTTCATGCGTGCAAAATACTCGCCGCCGGCAAAAGTGAAGCGCCGGTCGAGGGCGTTTTCTTCTTCCAGCGCTGCGTTGGCGAAGGCCAGCAGATCGCCCGTAGCCAGACTTTCAGGCAGCCGCAGCAGCGCTCCGCCCAGCACCTGCGCGGCAGCGTTGTAGCCGGCCAGCGAGCCGGTCGTGATCGCTTCCGTGTGGCCGATGAAAAAGCCTGATTTTTCGCCGCCGAGGAAGAAATTTTCAAACCCGCGGGCGCGCATATAGTCGTCGCGCAGCCCTACCGCCATGTAGCGCACGGAATTGCCTTTGCCGCCGGCGTAAGGGTCGATGAAGCGGGCGTTTTCAAAGCCTTCCACCTGACGCAGATCCTCAAGGTTGAAGTACGAGGTCATCAGCTTGGCGTAGCCGGTGTCGATGAGGATGAGATTTTCCGCATAGGGATCGAGCGCATACTGACGGCACACCTTTCTGGCCAGCTTTTCGCGGTTTATCAGCCTTTCCGGCAGGGGCACGACCGCCACGCCGTCTTTTTCCAGCTTGCGCCTGAGCTTGCGCGACAGTGTCCTCTTGTCGAGCTTGCAGGAACCGCTGAAGGCTCCCCGCGTGCCGTTCGCCTTGCAGGCCATGATGTCCGTCAGCCCGGCTCTTTCCGCGATGCTCACGCGCGGGCCGAAGGCCGGGCATCTGAGCACGCACATCGAGCAGCCGTTGCCATAGCGCAGGCAGTTGCCCATCGGTCCGCTGGAGCCGGTCGTCTCCACAAAGGCGTCGGCTTCCAGCTCTTCGCCGTCCGCGGTGATCACGGCCGCCAGCCGCTTTTCTCCTTCCTTGCGCACATCGGTGATTCTGGTCATGAAGCGCAGCTCGACGCCAAGCCGCTTAAGCAGCCGGCGCACTTCCGGCTCCACCAGCGCCACATCATAGAAAGCCGCGTGCTCATGTCCGGGAAAATCGACATTCCTATGAGTGGCCAGCCGATCGGTAATCTCAAACAATTCGTCCGCGCCGAGGGCGATATTTTCTTCTGTCGCCGTAAAGCGTCCGTTATTGCGCATGATGCCGCCCACATTGCCCAGCCCCAAAAGCAGGTCCGTCTTTTCGCACAAAATTACCTCAAGGCCTGCGGCGGCAGCTCTGACCGCCGCCGCCACGCCCGACCAGCCGCCGCCGATAACTACTATCCTCTGCATAAAAACACCTTCCTCTCATAAGCTAATAAGAATCATATGCGGGGAAGGCTTCGTTTATGGCATTTCTGCGGCATTTCTGCGCTGCTCGCTACTTCTGCGGAATTTCGTGCGCCTATTTCTTCCTGGTGATCAGCAAAACGCGCGGCGCCATCTCGCTCTGATTGAGCATGTCCGCCAGCAGGCAATGAAAGCGGTCGGTGGGCAGCTCGCGTGCCAGGCGGCAAAGCTGCTCCTGTTCGCGCCGTCCCTCTTCGTGACCGGGATACATGGTCAGGCTGATCAGCCCGCCGGGCCGCAGCAGCGTCAGCGCCGCGCGCACAGCACGGACGGTTTCCTCCGCGGTCGTAGTCAGCGCCTTGTCTCCGCCCGGCAGATAGCCGAGGTTGAACATGATCACCGCCGGCTGCTCCGTCACGTAGCGGTCAGCGCGCGCATGCGAATCGCAGATGAATTCCACTTTGTGTGAAAGTCCGGCTTCTGCCAGCAGCTTTTGCGCGGAGGAAAGCGCCTCTTCCTGCAGATCGAACGAATATACCCGGCGGCAGCGCTGTGCCAGGAAAAGCGTGTCGTGGCCGCGCCCGCAGGTGCAGTCCACCGCCGTGTCTTCTTCCGTCAGATAAGCCCCGCAGATGCTCTGCGCCAGCAGCGTCGGACGCTGTAAAATATTTGCTCTCGTTTTCATCAGCTTTTTACTCTTTTATTACTTGCTTTTTTCACAGGTATCAGTCATAATCAAATATATAACATATTTGTGGAGGTATTGCAATGAAGAAAAAAGTTACTGTCCTGCTACTGGCTTTCTGCCTGGTGCTCCTGGCGGCAGCCTGCGGCACTCCTTCCCCTAAGGATATTGTCAAGGCTGAATTTGAAGATGCCAAAGCTTCTCCGGAAGTGATTCTCAACGAAGTAGGTGTTGACGCCTTCGGCGAAGAGGCGACTGAGCTGCTGGTCGACAAGATGCTCGATTTTGACTATGAGCTGGGCGAAGAAACCATTGATGGCGAAACGGCTACAGTGGAAGTGTCGCTCACCACTTATCCGTTCGGCGAGCTGCTCGCCGCGTCTCTCTCCGACATCTTCAGCTCGGATATGGAAGAACTGGCTGGCATGACAGAGGAAGACCTTACTTCCTATATGGGCGAAGCACTGATCAGCCAGCTCAATGCAGCCGAAAAAACCTACAGCAGCGATTTCACGCTCGAGCTTTATTTGGCTGACGGCAACTGGAAATTGCAGGATAGTCTTGAAATGAGCGATGCGCTCACCGGCGGCATGACATCTTTAGCTGGCGACGCAATTGACTCCTTGTCATAATAAAGCGCAAAGCGCACTACAAAAACCGGCTGCTTTCTTGGCAGCCGGTTCAGACTGCAGATAAACCCCGCTGCAGACAAATCCCGCTGCAGACAAATCCCGCCGCAGACAGCCCTGCCAGACCTGAGTCAGCTCGATGTTGGCTTTTTGCCTGCCGGATACAGAAATGGACAACGATTTTGCAAAAAACTGTTGTTTGAAATCACATATAGCTTTCAAAAAGCCAACATGCGCTCCCGTACGGCCATAAAATGTATGAAAACGGGAAAAATGTTGGCTTTTTTCGCTACTGAAGTCAAAATAGACAACGCCGGTGACCAATGCCATTTCGCACGTATGTTGTCAAAACAGCCGATGTTGTATTTTTCAGAAAAAGCTGTAACGGTTACAACCTTTTGGTTGTAATCACGGCAGGAATTTGCAAGATATTACAACATTGCGCCCACGGCACTCTCAAAAACGGCCCGGCTGACGCTCAATTGTTGTAGTTTTTTTGTTTCTTCAAAAAAACTACAACATTCACCATTTAAATTTCCGCTTTTGCTTTATCAGAAATTTGAAATTCAAAGACGGAACTATCATTTAAAAAGTTCACATGCGCTCTACAAGAAAGCCGGAGGTACTCATATATTTATTTTACTTGTATTTTACAGATAATTAACTCCGGTTATATGGAAAACCAAATGCATCAAATGTATAATAGAAATATGGAGTGGATTGCCTATGCTTTTTG
>CALWNX010000036.1 GCA_944382925.1 uncultured Clostridia bacterium
ATGTTGGCTTTTTGCCTGCCGGATACAGAAACAGACAACGTTTTTTCAAAAAACTGTTGTCTGAAATCACATGAAACTTTCAAAAAGCCAACATCCATCCCCGTACGGCTATAAAATGTATGAAAATGGGAGGAAATGTTGGCTTTTTGCGGCGCCTGAGCCAAAACAGACAACGCCGGCGACCAATGCCATTTCGCCCGTATGTGGTCAAAACAGCCGATGTTGTATTTTTTAGAGAAAGCCGCACTGGTTACAACATTGCGCCCACGGCACTCTCAAAAACGGCACGGCTGACGCTCAATTGCTGTAGTTTTTTTGTTTCTTCAAAAAAACTACAACATTCACCATTAAACGAAGAGAAAGCCAGCCCCCAGATAAATTCACAAATGAAGTTGTCTAGGGGTTTGTCTACACTCTGAGATGAATTTTGCAAAATTCATCTTGGCAGGGCTGTAATAACCAAAAAGGTGGAGAAAGCAAAAAAATAGAACTGCTGCAAAGGCGGGTGCATGACCTGGCATTTGCAGCAGTTTTATGGTTGTGTTAGGCGTCCTGAAGCTCTGTGGCTTCTACGGATTCCTCGGTTGCCTGTTCCTGGAGCGTCTTTTCGTATTCTGAGAAAATCGCGTCCTTGATCTTGTTTCTGGTCTCTGAAAGTATCGGATGGGCAATATCCCTGAAATCACCCTCGCTCATCTTGCGGCTTGGCATGGCGATGAAGAGTCCGTTCTGTCCTTCGATTATTTTGATGTCATGTACTACGAACTCTTCGTCAAAGGTGATCGAAACGATCGCTTTCATCTTTCCTTCTTCGGCAACTTTTCTGATCCTTACGTCGGTTATCTCCATATTCTCTTCCACCTTTCTAACACTTCCCGTTTGGAGTTATATTCAGTATAACTTATAAGGAGGGATTTTGCAATAAATAATTCAAAATCTGAAATAGGCTGGAAATACTGGCAAATAATTGCTCTGATACAATTTGCCGCTTTGGGGAATATAATGGTGTATAATTCTTTTTAAAATTTTGTCAAATATAGGAGCATTTTCAGGCGGGATATGCTATAATATTGACGATAATCATTAATCGAACTGAAGGAGCAGCCATAATGATCGATCTGAAGGAGCATCGGTCCATACATTGTATCGGCATCGGAGGCATTGGGCTTTCGGCTATCGCGAAGATCCTTCTCGCGAGAGGATACAATGTATCGGGCTCAGATATGAAAGAATCAGACATGACAGAAAACCTTGCAGCTGCGGGCGCAAGGATATTTATAGGCCATAGAGCGGAAAACGTGCAGGACGCGGACCTGATAGTATATTCATCGGCGGTGGGGGCAGATAATCCCGAGCTTGCCGAAGCCAAAAGGCGCGGAATACAGGCGGTGACAAGGGCGCAGATGCTTGGCACCCTGATGGAAGAGTATCAAAACAGCATCGCCATTTCAGGAACGCATGGCAAGACCACGACCACTTCTATGGTTTCTTTAATCTTGGAGAGAGCCAAGCTCGATCCGACCATTCTCGTAGGCGGAAACCTGGCGGAGATCGGCGGCAACGTCAGAGTCGGAGCCAGCCAGTATTTTGTGACCGAGGCCTGCGAATACATGGACAGCTTTCTCAGCCTCAGACCAAGGATCGAGATCATCCTCAACATCGATTCAGACCATCTTGACTATTTCAAGGACATCGACCACATCGTCAATTCTTTTGACAGATTTGCCGCGCTGGTGCCGGCGGGCGGGCTGATCGTCGCTTATGACGCCAACCCCTTCGTCAACAAGGTGATCAAGGACTGCGGCAACGTGGTGACCTTCGGCCTGGGAGAAAGCTGCACCTACAGGGCGGCGAATATAGTCTTTAACGAGAACGGGATGCCGGCGTTTTCTGTAGAGCATCAGGGCCAGAAGCTTGCGGATATTCAGCTTTCCGTTCCCGGCGAGCATAACATCCTCAACGCGCTGGCGGCCTTCGCCTGCTGCCACAGCCTGGGCGTTTTGCCTGAGGTGATCAGCGACACGCTGCAGAGCTATCATGGCACGCAGAGGCGCTTCGACATCGTGGGCGTCACCGGCGCGGGCGTCAAGATCGTCGACGATTATGCGCACCATCCGACGGAGATTAAGGCCACCCTGGCGGCCTGCGAAAATATCCCGCATAACCGGCTGTGGTGCCTTTTCCAGCCGCACACCTACACGCGGACGATGGCGCTGTTTAAGGAATTTGCCGGTGCTTTTGACAAGGCAGATGTTTTGATCCTCGCTGAAATATATGCGGCGCGGGAGAAAAATATTTATAAGATTTCCTCCGCTCAGCTGGCGGAGAGCATCAAAGAAGCCCATCCGGGCAAAAAGGTGATGTTTGTGCCGGACTTTCACGATATCGCCGAATACGTGCGGCGTAACGCGCAGCGCGGCGATCTGGTGCTGACCATGGGCGCCGGAGACATCTACAAGGTCGGCGAAATGATCCTGGCAGATTAAAAAAGCGGAGGTTTCAGATGTTCAGAGAGGAAATAGAAAAAAAGCAGGCGCAGAGGCTAGCGGTAGTAGAAAAGCTGGCGGCCGCCGGCGTACAGTTTATAGATGAGATGACGGCATATATAGACGATACAGTCACCGTGGGAGCGGGCACGGTCATCGGACCGTGTGTGACGCTCAAGGGCAGTACGGCCATCGGCTGCGGCTGCTTTATCGGGCAAAACTGCGTCATCACCGATTCTAAGATCGCAGACAATGTCAAGGTCATGAGCTCGGTCATCACCGAAAGCGCGGTGGGAAGCGGTACTGCTGTAGGCCCGTTCGCCTATATGAGGCCGGGCAGCAAGGTGGGAGCAGACTGCAAGGTCGGCGACTTTGTGGAGATAAAGAATTCGACTCTCGGAGACGGCACCAAGGCTGCGCACCTGACATACATAGGCGACGCCGATGTCGGCGCCGGCGTCAACCTCGGCTGCGGAGTGGTCTTCGTCAACTACGACGGCACGCACAAATATCGCTCGACCGTGGAGGACGGAGCGTTCATCGGCTGCAACTGCAATCTCGTTTCTCCGGTCAGGATCGGCGAGGGCGCTTATATCGCGGCCGGCAGCACGGTGACCGAGGACGTGCAGGCAGACGCCCTGTATATAGCCCGCTCACGCGGCAGAGAGATACCGGGCTGGGTTTCGGCCCGGGGCATCTGGAAAAAGAAAGATAAAAAATAAAGGGATAATAGTAAAAAGTAAATTCAAGGTAAATCAAATCACAATCAAGAAGGCGAGGTAAAAAAATTGAGAAGCGGAGTATTTGCTGATTACAAGATCTTTGCCGGCAATTCCAACATGGAGCTGGCGACAGAAATTGCCGGTATCATGGGCAAGCCCCTGGGCAAGGCCACGGTGACCAAGTTCAGCGACGGAGAGATTTCCGTCAATATCTGGGAGACCGTCAGAGGCCTGGATATCTACATAATTCAGTCGACCTGCAGCCCGGTCAACGACAACCTGATGGAGCTGCTCATCATGATCGACGCCATGAAGAGAGCCTCGGCAGGAAGAATCAACGCGGTTATCCCGTATTACGGCTACGCCCGGCAGGATCGGAAGGCCAAGGCCAGAGACCCGATCACAGCCAAGCTGGTAGCAGATCTGATCATGGCAGCCGGCGCCGACAGAGTGCTGAGCATGGACCTGCACGCCAATCAGATTCAGGGCTATTTCGATATACCGGTAGACCATCTGCTGGGAATGCCTATCCTCGCCAAGTATTTCCAGGAGCAGAACATGGAAGACGTGGTGGTGGTGTCCCCTGACCACGGCAGCGTGACGCGCGCCAGAAACATGGCCCAGTATCTCAACTGTCCGATCGCCATCATCGACAAGAGGCGGCCGGAACCGAACAAGAGCGAGATCATGAACATCATCGGCAACATTGAGGACAAGAACTGCATCATCATCGACGACATGATCGACACTGCCGGCACGATCTGCAATGCCGCCAACGCCATCAAGGAGCTGGGCGCCAGGTCTGTCAAGGCTGCGGCTACTCATCCGGTGCTGTCGGGACCGGCGATTCAGAGGCTTGCTGATTCGGCGATCGAAGAGCTGGTGCTGCTCAACACCGTACCGATGCCGGAGGCTAAGAAGCTCGACAAGATGACGATGCTGTCCGTCGCACCGCTGTTTGCCGAAGCGATGACCAGAGTATTCACCAACGGCTCGATCAGCGTGCTTTTCGACTAGTTTAGAAAACAGGAGAAAAAAATGTTTGTTATCGTGGGCCTCGGCAATCCCGGCAGAAAATACGAACACACCCGCCACAATATGGGATTCCTGGCCATAGATGTGTTGTCGCAGAAATACGACATCAAGGTCAATAAAATAAAGTTCAGGTCTTTGGTCGGCGAGGGTCATATCGCCGGCCAAAAAGTTGTGCTCGTAAAACCGCAGACCTTTATGAACCTCAGCGGCGAAGCCGTCAGAGAGGTGGTGGACTTTTACAAGCTCGCGCCGCAGGAGCTGATCGTCATATACGACGACATCGACATCCCGGCCGGCTCCATCAGGCTGCGCAAGAAGGGCAGCGCCGGCACGCACAACGGCATGCGCAACATCCTCTATCAGATCAGGACAGAGGACTTTCCGCGCATCAGGATCGGCATCGGCCAGAGCACGCGCGGCAGCCTCATCGGCCACGTGATCGGCACCGTGCCCAAAGAGGAGCAGGAGCTTTTGGCCGGGGCGGTGATAAGAGCTGCCGAGAGCGCGGCCTGCATCGTGGAAAAGGGTATAGAAAAGGCCATGAACGAATACAATATAAGGATAAAAAAGGAAGAACAGGAAGAGCAGCATGATTAACATTTCGGGGGTATCCGAATCGCGCGTCGCCCGTATGGCGGCTTGCTGTGCCGAAAAAGAAAGACAGAGCCTGATCCTGGTGCCGACTGAGGTCAGAGCCAGGAGACTGGCAGGCGATCTTTCTTTTTTTGCGCCGGAGAAAAAAATCTTCGTCATGCCTGAGGAGGAGCAGGTATTTTTAAGGTACGAAGCGAAAAATCACGATCAGCTCATCGAACGGATGAAAGCCTTAAAGGCCCTGCGAAGCGGCGAACCCGCGATCGTCATCGCCCCTGTTTCGGCTGCCATCAAGAAACTCACTCCTCACTCGTATTATGAAGAAAACGTTATCCGCCTTTCCCTGGGCGACGAAAGCGAGCCTGAAGAGCTCAGAGCGCGCCTGGTGTCGATGGGGTATGAATATGCGGAAATGGTCGAGAGCCAGGGACAGTTCAGCGTCCGCGGCGGCATCATCGACGTCTTTACGCCTGATGCGGAGGAAGCCTACAGGATCGAGCTCTTCGGCACGGAGGTCGACTCGATCAGGACCTTCGACTGCGATTCGCAGCGTTCGCTTGAGCCGCTCAAATTCGTGGAAATCTATCCGGCCCGGCAGATGCTGATGCCGCGGGAGGACATCACAGCCGGCAGTCAGAAGCTGGCCCGCGACTACGAGGCGCAGGCCAGGAGGCTGGAGGAAAAAGCTCCGCAGGCTGCACAGAAGCTCAGAGAGCTGTCCGGCGAGATCTGCGAATACATCGCCAGCGTATCCGATCTTAAATATCTGGAAAACTATCTTCACTATTTCTGCCCGCAGACGGAATACCTCTGGGACTATATGACGGGCGGCGCGGTCATGCTGGACGACCCGGAGCGCATCTTTGAACTGCTTGAGCTGAGAGAAAAGGAGCTGAAGGAGGATCTGAAGGTTCTGCTTGAGCGCGGCGAAGCGGTGCCGAGAGACGCGGCGCTGATAACGGGATTTTCTGATCTGGCTCCGCTGCTCAAGCGCAGGGAGACCATCGTCTTTACGCCTTTTCCCAAGCGGATCAAGGGGATAGAGAGCTTCGACAGGATCATCAACGTCGCCAGCCGGCAGATGATCAGTTTCGCCGGCAACCTGACGCTTTTGGAAAGCGAGCTTAAGAATTACGCCCGCAAGGGTTATGAGATAACGCTCGTCTTCAATTCACAGGGCCGCCGGGAAAACATGCAGGACTTTGTCGCGCGCCTTGAGCTTAAGGTGCCGGTCAGCTTCGCCAAAGGAGAGCTGACCAGCGGCATGGATTTTCCTGACGAAAAGAAGTGCTGGATCTGCGAAAACGACATCTTCCAACACAAGAAGGCCAGCCGGCGCAAAAAAGCCTTCAAGGACAAGGGACAAAAGCTGCGGTCGTTTGCGGACATCAAAAACGGCGATTTTGTCGTGCATGAAAATCACGGCATCGGCAGGTTCATCGGCATTCAGCAGCTCAAGGTGCAGGGTGAAAAGAAGGATTATATCAAGATCAAGTATGCCGGAGGCGATCTGCTTTACGTACCTGTGGAGCAGATGGATCTGGTGCGCAAGTACATCGGCGGCGACGGCAGCGCTCCGCGCGTCAACAAGCTTTCCGGCGGCGAGTGGAAGGCGGCCAAGGCTAAGGCCAAGGCGGCGGTAGCCGTGCTGGCCAGGGATCTGATCGATCTCTATGCCAGCCGCAAGCTGGAAAAGGGCTATGCCTTCGCCAAAGACAGCGTCTGGCAGAAGCAGTTTGAGGACAGCTTTCCTTATGAGGAGACGCAGGATCAGCTGCGGGCGACAGAAGAGATCAAGGAGGACATGGAAAAGCCGTTTCCGATGGACCGTCTGCTCTGCGGCGACGTGGGCTTTGGCAAGACCGAGGTGGCGGCCAGAGCGATCTTCAAATGCCTCGATAACGGCAAGCAGGCGGCGGTGCTGGTGCCGACCACGATCCTGGCCAACCAGCATTTTTACACGCTGAAGGAACGCTTTGAGGGTTTCCCTTTTAACGTCGAAATGCTCTCGCGCTTTCGCAGCGAGGCGCAGCAGAAGGAGATCGTCCGCCGCCTGGCAGAGGGCGAGGTCGATCTGGTGATCGGTACGCACCGCCTGCTGGGCAAGGACGTAAAATTTAAGGATCTGGGTCTTTTAGTGGTCGACGAGGAACAGCGCTTCGGCGTTGAACACAAGGAGCAGATCAAGAAGCTGAAGAAGAATGTCGACGTGCTTACGCTTTCGGCCACGCCGATTCCGCGCACGCTCAACATGTCGCTGACGGGCATCAAGGACATGAGTCTGATCGAGCAGCCGCCGGAGGAACGCTATCCCGTGCAGACCTACGTGCTGGAGCAGGACGACGAGCTGATCAGAGACATCATCCGCCGCGAGCTTGGCCGGAGCGGCCAGGTTTATGTAGTCTTCAACCGGGTCAGAGGTATTCAGCAGATCGCTGAGCGGATAAAGGAGCTGGTACCGGAGGCGCGCATCGCCGTCGGTCACGGCCAGATGAACGAAAATCTGCTCGAGGACACGATGCTCAGCTTTATCAACGGCGAGCAGGACGTGCTGGTGAGCACGACCATCATCGAGTCGGGCATCGACATACCAAACGCCAACACTCTGATCATCATGGACGCCGACCGCTACGGCCTTTCGCAGCTCTATCAGCTGCGCGGACGTGTGGGACGTACTAACAGGCAGGCTTATGCTTATCTCATGTACCAGCGCGACAAGGTTCTGACCGAAACGGCCGAGAAGCGCCTGCGCGCCATCCGCGAGTTTACGGAATTCGGCGCCGGCTTCAAGGTGGCCATGCGCGATCTGGAGATCAGAGGCGCAGGCAACATGCTGGGAGAAGAGCAGCACGGCCATATCCTCAACGTCGGTTACGAGCTGTACTGCAAGATGGTCGACGATGCGGTCAGAGCCCTGCAGGGAGAAATAGTAAGCGAAAATCAGGAGGAGATCACCATCGAGCTCAAGGCGCCGGCTTATATTCCGGAGAGCTATATCCAGAGCGAGAGCGCCAAGCTGCAGATGTATCAGAAGATCGCCTCTGTGCATAGCGCAGACGATGAAGACGAAGTCATCGACGAGCTCTTGGACCGCTTCGGCGATGTTCCGCGCCAGACCGTCAACCTCGTCAAGATCTCGCACATCAGATACCTGGCGGAGCTGATGGCGGTAGCGGAGATCCGTCAGGACAAAAACAAGGTGACGCTGACCTTCGCCGCCGAAAATCCCCTCAGCGGCTTTGCTCTTGCCAACGCCGCCCAGCAGTACGGCCAGCGCCTCTTCATCCACGGCGGCCAGCAGCCGCTTCTGCGCCTGACGGTGGACGAAAGAAAGAACCTCGAGGAAACGCTGGCGCTGCTTGAGCTGCTGGCGGAAAACCGCAAGGGCGCCAGCCGGTCCTAGGCCGGCCAGTCCCGGGCCGGCGGGCGGCTAGTTTTCCATCTGCCGGGCCAGGAAGGAAGCGCCTACCTCGGCCACCTTCAGCTCGGCCTCGCCCAGCGCTTTTCCTTCTCTGGGCAGGATGGTGATCGAACCGATCGGGTCGCCCTGCGAGACGATCGGCACCACGATCTTGCTGTCGTTTAAGTAACGGTTTTTGCTCTGTATAATATCATCGAGTTCCTGATCGATGCGCTTGTGGACGTAGTTTTTCTTCTCGGCGCCGGAAGCGGCGATGACGCTGTCCGTATCGGAGACGATGACTGTGCCGCCGAGAACCTTACTGGCCGTCTCCACGTATTCTCCGGCAAACTGCCCCAGCTCGCTGATGGGTGAATACTTCTTGAGAATCACTTCGCCGGCGTTGCCGGTGTAGATTTCCAGCGGGTCGCCCTCGCGGATGCGCAGCACCCTCCTGATTTCCTTGGGCACTACCACTCTGCCCAGATCGTCGATTCTTCTTACGATTCCTGTTGCCTTCATTTTGTTACACCTTTCAAAGAGATATTTCGTTTACGGCTTTAGTATCTGCCGGCCGGTCTTTTTTATACGGAGGAATTTACCGAAAGAACACCGAAAACCCATGGAAAAAAATGCGAATCTGTGGTAAAATAAATATTCAAATAATAATCAGAATGGAGAAGTGCCATGCTTTTTAAGAATATTACGATTCTGGACGAAAATTTTGCCGTCAAAAGCGGCATGTATGTAGCCGTCGAAAAGGAGAGGATCGCCTACATCGGCAGCGAGAGGCCGGCCGGCGACTACGGCCGTGAGTACGAAGGGCGCGGCAGGCTGCTGATGCCGGGCTTCTACAATTCGCACGCTCATTCGCCGATGTCGCTCATGCGCGGCTACGGCGAGAATCTGGCTCTGCAGGACTGGCTGAACAAGAAGATCTTTCCTTTTGAAGATAAGCTGGACGGCAACGCCATCTACTGGGGCACGATGCTTTCTTACGCCGAATCGCTGCGCTTTGGCATCGTCTCCTCCAGCGAGATGTATTACTTTATGCGCGACATGGCCAGAGCGATCGCGGATAGCGGCATCAAGGCCAACCTCTCGCGGGCGGTAGTCAACTTTGACGACAGCGACGTCTGGCAGCTTCCTTCTGTAAAGGAGATGAAGGAGGCCTTCGCTGAATACGACGGTGCGGCCGGCGGCAGAATAAAGATGGACGTCAGCATCCATGCGGAGTACACCTCCAACGAGCTGGCGGTCAGCGCTCTGGCCGGCTATGCCAAGGAAACAGGAGCAAGAGTTCACGTTCATGTTTCTGAAACGAAGCTGGAACACGAGGAATGTAAACAGCGGCGCGGCGGCAAGACGCCGGTGCAGTATTTCAACGCGCTGGGACTGTTTGACATGCCTACCACTGCGGCGCACTGCGTGTGGATCGAGGGTGAGGATTTTGACATCCTCAGAGAAAAGGGCGTGACGGTCGCTGCCAACCCGGCCAGCAACCTCAAGCTGGCCAGCGGCGTATGCAACATTCCGCGTCTTCTGAATAATAATATTAATGTCGCCATCGGCACGGACAGCACGGCCAGCAACAACAGCCTCAACTTCATCGAAGAGATGAAGCTGTTTGCGATCGCGCCTAAAGCGCGCTTTGCCGATCCGGAGGTGATCTCGCCGACCGAGACGCTCAAGGCTGCTACTGTGAACGGCGCCCGCGGACAGGGCAGAGATGACAGCGGCCTGCTGAAGGAAGGTTACAGAGCCGACCTGATCGTGCTCGACATTTCCGGGCCGCACATGCACCCGGTGCACGACCTGAAGAACAACCTCGTCTACTCGGCGTCCGGCAGCGATGTGCTGCTGACCATGGTGGACGGCAGGGTGCTCTATGAAAACGGCGAGTATACTACTATCGACGTGGAAAAGACCATCTTTGAGGCCGAAAAAGCTACGCAGAAGATCCTGGCAAAGCTGTAGCGGCCGCAGGACTGAGAAGAAAGGACATTAGAGGATGTCGGGAAATAAAATTTTGCGAGGAGTGGCCGTGCTCGGCGTAGCAGGGCTGCTGGTAAAGCTGCTGGGAGCTTTCTTCCGCATACCGCTCCAGGCGCTGATAGGAGAAGAGGGCATGGCGTATTACGGTTACGCCTATCCTTTGTATTCTCTTTTCCTGGTGGTGGCGACGGCCGGTATCCCGGTGGCAATATCGCGGCTGGTTTCGGAAAGGCTGGCGCTGAAGGATCCCGAAGGGGCGCACCGCGTCTTTCGCGTTTCCAGCTGGCTCCTGTTTTTCATCGGCCTGGTCTGCTTTATCATCTGTTATTTCGGAGCCGGCGCGATTTCCAAGTACGTGATCGGCGACATGGGAGCGCAGAGGCCGCTTGAGGCCATCGCCCCGGCGCTGGTCTTCGTGCCGGTGATGTCGGCTTTCCGCGGCTATTTCCAAGGAAGGCAGAACATGAATCCGACCGCCGTCTCCCAGTTTGTGGAGCAGGTGTTTCGGGTAGGCATCGGTCTGGCGCTGGCCTATTATTTTCTCGATCAGTCGCTTGACATGGCGGCTGCCGGAGCTACCTTCGGCGCGACGGCCGGTTCCATCGCCGGCCTTCTGGTCATCGTGCTGATCTACGCGCTGAGCAAGAAGAACATCAACCATAACATAGATAAATACAAGCATTACGATCAGACTAACGGCATCAGGCGCAGAAAGGAAAGCAGCCGCAGCATCATCAAGCACATTCTGATCATCGCGGTGCCGATCACGATTGGCGCTTCGATCCTGCCATTGATCAACGCCATCGACAGCGTGCTGGTGACCAGAAGGCTGCTGGACGGCGGCTATCTTATAGAAGAAGCCCGCATCCTCTGGGGGCAGCTGTCAGGCTATTGCAATACCATGATCGGCCTGCCGCAGGTGATCACGCAGTCGGTGGCGATCGCCATGGTGCCGGCGGTGGCCGGAGCCTTCAAGACCGGCCGCCAGCATGAGGTAAACGAAAGCGTCAATCTGGGCATCAGGGCCAGCATGATCATCGGCATGCCGTGTGCGATCGGCATCATGGCGCTGGCGGAGCCGATTTTGCTGCTGCTGTTTCCGAAAGAGCCGGCCGGTGTTGCCAGTGCGGCGCCGACGCTGATGATCATGTGCATCAACGTGGCGCTGATGTCGGTGCTGCAGACAACCACCGGCATATTGCAGGGCATCAACAGGCAGATGGAGCCGGTGAAGAATCTGGCCATCGGTTCGATCGGCAAGATCATTCTCACCTATATACTCGTGGCCGTGCCGGCCATCAACATCAAGGGCGCGGCGCTGGGTTCGATTTTCGTCTATTCGCTGGCGCTGATCCTCAACACGCGCGCGGTAATAAAGTATACCGACGCACGCATCGACATGAGTCTCTCGTTTGTCAAGCCGACAATCGCCTCGGTGGCGATGGGCTTTTGCGCCTTTGCTTCGTATAAGCTCATCTACATGCTCGTGGCCAGCAATACGATCGCTACTCTGGCAGCCATACTGATCGGGGTTATCGCCTATGGCGTGCTGATACTCAGCCTTAAGGCCATCAGCAAAGAGGAGATCGCCAGAATCCCGGGCGGTCCGATGATCGTCCGCGTGCTGGACCGCTTTATCAAATAAAGCGCAAAATAATGAAGAAAGGAACAGATTAACGGATATGAGAGAAGAATATGAACATCTCATGCGGGAGGCCGCCACTTCAGAGCAGGCTCTGGCCCGGCTGGCAGAGATCATCAATATTCTCAGAAAGCAGTGCCCCTGGGACCGGGCGCAGACGCACGAAACGCTCAAGGCCTGCATGCTGGAGGAAGCCTATGAGTCGGTGGAGGCCATCGACCGGCGCGACGCAGACAACCTGGCCGAAGAGCTGGGGGACGTGATGCTGCAGGTGGTCTTCCACAGCAATCTGGCGCAGGAGGAAGGCCTTTTCGACCTCAAAACGGTCATCAACCGCGAGTGCGAAAAGATGATTCGCCGCCATCCGCACATTTTTTTAACGGAAACGGCAAATAATACGATAAAATCTATTGACAACGTGCTGGAAAAATGGGAAAATATCAAGGAACGAGAGAGCGCGGGCAAGACCAGGACGGATCGCCTTGCCGGCGTACCGCTCGCGCTTCCGGCTCTGACTAGAGCAGCTAAGGTCCAGAAAAAAGCGGCGGAGGTAGGCTTCGATTGGACAGAAGTCACGCCGGCCGTAGACAAAGTCAGGGAAGAGACGGAGGAGCTGATCGCAGCCTACAGTGCGGCCGAGCCTGACAAGGAGCGCGTCGCAGAGGAGCTGGGAGATCTGCTCTTTTCCGTGGTCAACGTGGCCAGATTTCTCAAGGTAGATCCTGAAGAGGCCTTACGGATGACGACCAACAAGTTTATCAGACGCTTTTCTCATGTCGAACAGCAGGCGCTGGCTTGCGGCAGGTCTGTGGAGGACATGAGCCTGGCGGAGATGGACAAGTTATGGGATGAGGCTAAGGAGCTGGAACAGATGACAGATCAACAAAAAACATTTAAGGAGGAATTTTAGATGAACAAGGCTGAATTAGTAGCTGCTGTAGCAGAAAAGGCTAATTTTACAAAGAAGGATGCAGAAGCTGCCGTTAACGCGCTGCTCGCAACAGTTGAGGACGCTCTGGTAAAGGGCGAGAAGGTACAGCTGATCGGCTTCGGTACTTTTGAGACCAGAGAGAGAAAAGCAAGACAGGGCAGAAATCCGAGAAAGCCTGAAGAGGTTATCAAGATCGCAGCTGCCAAGGCTCCTGTTTTCAAGGCCGGTAAAGCTCTTAAGGACGCTGTGAACAAATAGTTGGGTTCAGCAGTCTGATGAGAATAGACAAGTTTCTTAAGAACTCACGACTGATAAAGAGACGTACCGTCGCCAAGGACGCCTGCGACCAGGGCCGTGTCTTCGTCAACGATAAGGTGGCCAAGGCCGGAACCGAAGTCAGAGTGGGCGACGTCATCCGCGTGGAATTCGGCAACAGTTCCATCAGCGCCCGTGTTCTTGACATCAAGGACTCGAGCAAAAAAGAGGATGCCGCCGGTATGTACGAAATAATCTAAAACAAAGAGGACGCATGCGTGCGTCCTCTTAGACTGTAGACAAACCCCGCTGCAAGCAAATCTTGCCGCAGACAGCCCGCTGCGAGCCTAAATTCGGCTGATGTTGGCTTTTTGCCTGGCGGATGCAGAAATGGACAACAATTTTGCAAAAAACTGTTGTCCGAAATCACATGGAACTTTCCAAAAGCCAACATCCGCTCCCGTACGGCCATAAAATGTATGAAAACGGGCAAAATGTTGGCTTTTTTCGCTACTGAAGTCAAAACAGACAACGCCGGCGACTGAAAGCCGATGTTGTATTTTTTGGAGAAAGCTGCCATGGTTACAACATTTTGGTTGTAATTACGGCAGGAATGTGCAAGACATTACAACATTGCGCCCACGGCACTCGCAAAAACGGCCCGGCTGACGCTCAATTGTTGTAGTTTTTTTTGTTTCTTCAAAAAAACTACAACATTCACCTCTACTTGCCTGCGTGCCCTGTGTCCGAAAAACGGGGTCCACCTCAAAATTCCCTCTTAGTGATCAAGATTGCGGCCATGAGGGAAGAGAGGACAAGATTTTCTCCTCTAATGCTTTTCGTCTCCGCAGTAAAGGGAAAACTTTGGTGAGGAAAGCCTGCTTGAGGAGAGATTCATCTCTTGTAGCCCGTTTTTTTCGCTTGTTTTGCCGGCAAAACAGCGGGCTATTCCCTTGCACAAATAATATGGAGCAAGGGGAGAAGAAAATCTTGTCCTCTCTTCTCTTGGGACGCCGGGTTTGATTAAAAGGAGGAGAATCCGCGTGCCTGCCCCAACTTTTTGTCCTCTAACCGCCCGCCGGTCCGGCTGCCAAATCAAGCTGCCAGGCAGATCTGCACCAGGCGGCGCAGGCGCGCAAAGGCGGTTTCGTCGTTGGGCGTCTTTCCCTCTTCGATCAGGGCTGAAGCGCCGCGCGTGAGAGTACAGACGGCAAACAGCTTTTCTTCCTCATCGCGGAGACGTGCTTCGGCCAGCGCGGTTCTGACGGCATCAATAAAGGAGTTGCTGCAGCATTCGTAGAGGGGATTGGAAAGCCGGAATCTGACGTTGGCCAGACAGAGCTGACAGATGCGCTCGCGCGGATCGGCAAAGGAGGCGGCGATCTGACGAGCCAGATGGGCCCATTTTTCGTCTATATAGAGGATGATTTCGTGCAGAAAATCCTCCTTGTTTTTAAAGTGCCTGTAGGGCGCGGCACAGCTGGCGCCGCAGGCAGCGGCCACCTTGCGCAGGGAGAGGGCTGCGGCTCCGTGTGCGGCTATTTCTTCGATGCCGGCGATGAGCAGCTTCTCTTTCAGCACGCCGGCCTTGTCCATGTCTTCCATCGACGGCCTCCTGTTTTGTTAATATCGTTAACTTTATTATAATCCCGATGTTAAATATATGCAATAATTTTCGCTAAACCGTTGACTTTGGCGGATAAAACAGATATAATCCAAGGTAGTTAACAGTGATAACTAAAGAGGTGAGATCATGATAAACAGAGAAATGACAGAAAAAGGTCAAAACAGCTCCGTGATCAGAGAGCTGTTTGAATTCGGCAAGCAGAGAAAGGCCGTCGTGGGAGAGGATAAGGTCTTTGACTTCAGCATCGGCAATCCCAGCGTGCCTTGCCCGGCGGAGATCACGCAGTGCATGAGCAGGCTGCTTGAAGAAAGCGACCCGGTCGCCCTGCACGGCTACACCTCGGCAGCCGGCGACCTGAACGTGCGTCAGGCGATAGCTTCCTACATGAATGAAAAATACGGACTGGGCGCAGAAGCGGCAGACATCTACATGACAGCCGGAGCGGCTGCCTCGCTGACCATCAGCCTCAAGTCCGTGGCCTGCGCGGGCGAAGAGGTGATCGTCTTTACGCCGTACTTTCCGGAATACAAGGTGTTCATCGAAAACTGCGGGGCGACTGCCGTCGAGGTGCCGGTAGCGCGCGAGGACTTTCAGATCGACTTTGAAGCGCTGAACGCGGCTTTTTCGGCAAAGACGGCGGCGCTGATCGTCAATTCGCCGAACAACCCGACCGGAGCAGTGCTTACGGCCAAGACGCTGAAGAAGCTGGCGGATTTCCTGCGCGGGAAGGAAAAGGAATACGGCCGCGAGATCTATCTGATCTCCGATGAGCCGTACAGAGAGCTGGTGTATGACGGCCTCGCGCTGGCCCTGCCGGCTCAGTATTACGAGGACACGCTGATCTGCTATTCGTACAGCAAGTCGCTTTCGCTGCCGGGCGAACGCATCGGCTACATCATGGTAAACCCTAAGGCGCACAGCAGAAAGCTGCTATTTGACACCATCTGCGGCAGCGGACGCAGCCTCGGCTTCGTCTGCGCACCGAGCCTGCTGCAGCAGGTCGTGGGCCAGAATCAGGGTCTGACCTCAGACATCGCCGCTTACGAAGAAAACAGAAAGCTGATCTACAGCATGATCACAGACTGCGGCTTTGAAGCCATCAGACCGGACGGCGCTTTTTACCTCTTCGTCAAAGCACCGAGCGGCGACGGCAACGAGTTTTCTGAGAGAGCCAAAAAATATGAGCTTTTGATCGTGCCCAGCGACAGCTTTGGCATGGAAGGCTATGTGCGCATTTCCTACTGCGTGAGCAAGAAACAGATCGAAGCCTCCGCGGGCGCTTTCAGAGCGCTGGCGCAAAGCTACGGACTGCAAAAATAAAGAGACCGGGAGAGAAGACAGAAGATGGAAGATTTAAAAGATCTGCGAACAAAACTGACAGAGATCGATAACCAGATGGCCGACCTTTTTACCAGGCGCATGGAGCTGGTGGCCGCGGTGGCCGAGTACAAAAAGCATAAGGGTCTGCCGATCCTGGATGCCAAGCGCGAGGAGCAGGTCATCGAAAACGGCATCGCCAGGATCAAGGATCCGGCCCTGAGACCGTATTATATGACCTTCCTCAAGGACACCATGAAGGTCTCGCGCAGCTATCAGAGCAAGCTGCTGGCGGGAGTGAGAGTGGCTTACTGCGGCACGGAGGGCGCCTTTGCTCACATCGCCGCCAGTCACCTGTTTCCGGCGGCTGAGAAGGTGGCCTACACCAGCTTCGGCAAGGCTTACGAGGCGGTAGAAAAGGGCGAGTGCGACTGCGCCGTATTGCCGGTAGAAAACAGCTTTGCCGGCGATGTCGACCAGGTCAACGACCTGATGTTTACCGGGCATCTGTTCATCAACGGCATGTATGATCTGGCGGTGACGCACGATCTTTTAGGTGTGCCGGGCGCGGCGCTGGCAGATATTAAAACGGTGGTCAGCCATCCGCAGGCTCTGTCGCAGTGCGCCTCTTTTATCAAAGAAAACGGTCTCGCCGAGATAGAATATTCTAACACCGCGCTGGCGGCAGAGTATGTCAAGGAACAAAACGACAGGAGCATCGCGGCGATAGCCAGCGCCGAGTCGGCCAAACTGATGGGCCTTGAAGTCATCGCCCGCAGCATCAACGACGACCGCGCCAATACCACGAGGTTCGCGGTCTTTTCGGCGGCGGACAACCGCAAGAGCGGCAACAGCGGCAACAGTTATTTTTCGCTGGTGTTCACGGCCCGCAACGAGGCCGGCTCGCTGGCCGAGGCGCTGGCGATCATCGGCCGCCACGGCTTCAACATGCGCACGCTGCGCTCAAGGCCTAAGCACGAGCTCCTGTGGCAGTATTATTTCTACGTCGAGGCCGCCGGCGACATCTACAGCGAGAACGGTCTGGCCTGCGTGGAGGAGATGAAGAGCTGCTGCGACAAGATCAAGATCGTCGGCTCGTACAACGAGCTTAAGCAGCAGGAGGGCTAGGCCCGGGGAGGAAAGAGAAGTGATCATACCTGTAGAGCTGGGCAAGTACAGCTACGATATTGTTATGGAACGCGGCGCCAGCAGGCGGGCGGTCGAGATCTTCAATCTCCACCGGAAGGGGATGCTGGGAGCTGACGAAAATGTGCCGCCTGCCCGCGTCAAAGACGTCGCAGCTTCCTGCCGCGAAGTGCATATTTTTACGGTCAGGGGCGGCGAGGCCGCCAAGAATCTGGCCGTGTTTGAACAAATCAGCGCATCCATGCTGAAAAACGGCTTTGACCGTGGCGACTGCGTGCTGGCGCTGGGCGGCGGCGTGACCGGCGATCTGGCCGGCTTTGTAGCCGCCTGCTATATGCGGGGCGTAGATTTTTACAATATACCGACGACACTGCTGGCGCAGGTGGACTCTTCCATCGGCGGCAAGACGGCCGTCGACCTGGGCGGAATCAAGAACATCATCGGCGCCTTTCATCAGCCCCGGGGCGTGATCGTAGATCAGGAGCTGCTGGCTTCGCTCGACCAGAGGCAGATGGCCTGCGGAGCGGCCGAGATCATCAAGATCGCCGCCGCCCTGGACGAAGAACTGCTTGCCCTCATCGAAGAAAAGGGCATCGCCGCTTCGCTGGCAGAGGCGACGGCCAGAGCGATCAGGCTCAAGGCCGGGGTGATAGAAAAGGATGAGAAAGAAGGCGGCCTCAGGCGGGTGCTCAATTTCGGCCACACGCTCGGCCACGGTATCGAAGCCGTGACGGGACTTTTCCATGGCGAGTGCGTCGCCCTGGGTATGCTGCCCATGAGCGGAGAGGCGCTGCGCGCCAGGCTGACAAAAATACTGGCTCGCGAGGGCCTGCCGGTATCCTGCCGGGCAGAGGCGGCCAAGGTCGTAGAAGCGGCCATGCACGATAAAAAAGCACGGCAGGAGACCATCATCACCGTGCAGGTAAAAAAAGCGGGAGAATTTGAATTTGTGCCTCTGGACAGGGAGGGACTCCTGCGGGCATATAACGAGGTATTCGCATGAAAAATACGATCGGAAACGCGCTCACCGTGACGCTGTTTGGCGAGAGTCACGGCGAGGCCATCGGCGCCGTGCTGGACGGACTGGCGCCGGGGATTGCCATCGATATGGAATATATCAGAGCACGTCTTTTGCAGCGCCGCCCTTACGGTGCAGCGGCGACCAAAAGGCGAGAGCCTGACGAGGTGGAGATCATCAGCGGCGTGTTCAACGGACGCACGAGCGGGACGCCGCTTACGCTGCTGATCAGAAACTGTGATACGAAGAGCGAGCATTACGACCAGCTGCGCCGGCTGCCGCGCCCCGCGCATGCCGACCTGACCGCTTATTATAAATACGGCGGTTATCAGGACTACAGAGGAGGCGGACACTTTTCCGGCCGCATTACGGCGGCGCTGGTGGCTGCCGGGGCGATCGTAATGAAGGCGCTTTTGGACAAGGGCATCTGTATCGGCACGCACATCAGCTGCTGCCACGGCGTCTGCGACCGGCAGTTTGCCGATTTGGCAGCGGATATTGCCGCGCTCGCAGAGGCTTCCTTTCCGGTGCTGGGGGGAGCAGAAGTGAAAAAGGCCATGGAGAATGAAATCCTCGCCGCGGCTGCCGAGGGCGACAGCGTGGGCGGAGTGCTGGAAACAGCGGTCATCAACATGCCGCCGGGCGTGGGCGAGCCGTGGTTTGATACCGTCGAGGGAATGCTGGCGCACAGCCTCTTTGCGATCCCGGCGGTCAAGGGCGTCGAGTTCGGCGCGGGCTTTGCCTATGCCGGTCTGAAGGGCTCGGAGGCCAACGACGGCTTTGCCTATGAGCAGGGGCGCATCGTTACCAGGAGCAACAACAACGGCGGCGTCAACGGCGGCATCACCAACGGCATGCCGGTCATCTTCCGCACCGTGATCAAGCCGACGCCTTCGATATACAAGGAGCAGCAGACGGTGGATCTTGAAAAGGGCTGCAACGCCAGCCTGACGATCAGCGGCCGCCATGATCCGGCCATCATTCACAGAGCGCGGGCGGTGGTAGATGCTGTCACGGCGCTGGTGCTGGCAGATCTGCTCACGGTCAGATACGGCACGGATTATCTTCGGGAGCAGGACAGATGAAAGAATACGGACTGATAGGCGAAAAGCTTGGGCACAGCTTTTCCCGGGAAATACACGACATGATCGGCAGATACGATTACGAGCTGATCGAGCTCGCGCCGGCGGAGCTTGAGGATTTCCTGCGCCGCCGGGAGTTTCGGGCCGTCAACGTGACGATCCCCTACAAGAAAGCCGTGATCCCTTTTCTCGACAGCCTCACGGATGAGGCGGCGGAAATCGGCGCGGTCAACTGCATCAGAAACGAGGCCGGACGCCTCGTGGGCCACAACACGGATTTTGCCGGGCTCAGGGCGCTGATTGCTCATGCCGGAGCGGAGCTTTCCGGGCGCAAGGTGCTGATCCTCGGGACGGGCGGCACTTCCGATACGGCTGCTGCTGTCTGCCGCAGCCTCGGCGCCGGGCAGATCTTCAAGATCAGCCGCAGCGGACGCCAGGGGGCGCTGAGCTACGAGCAAGCCCTGCGGGAACACAATGACGCGCAGGTGCTCCTCAACGCCACGCCCTGCGGCATGTATCCTCATATCGCGGAAAGCCCGCTTGCGCCGGAAGCCTTTGCCGCCCTTGAAAGCGTGATAGATGTGATCTACAATCCGCTGGCGAGCATGCTGGTGCTTGCCGCCCGCCAGAGGGGCGCCAGGGCCGAGGGAGGCCTTTATATGCTGGTCGCCCAGGCGGTATTCGCGGCAGAATTCTTTCTGCGGGAAAAGCTGCCGGCAGGTCTGACGGAAGAGATATACAGGAAGCTCCTGCGCCAGAAGAGCAATATCGTGCTCACAGGCATGCCTTCAAGCGGCAAGAGCGCGATCGGACGCCTCGTGGCAAACAGGCTGGGGCGCCGGTTTTACGATATTGACGTGCTGGTGGAGGAGGAAGCGGGCATGAGCATCGCGGAGATTTTCCACCGTCACGGTGAAGCGGAATTTCGCCGGCGCGAAAGCGCGGCGGCGGCAAAGCTGGCTGCCTGCAACGGTATCGTCATCGCTACCGGCGGCGGTACGGTGATCGATCCCCAAAACGCGCGCCTGCTGGCGATGAACGGACGCCTGTATTTTCTGGACCGCCCGCTTGCGCTGCTGACGCCGACGAGCGACAGGCCGACCGCCTCAGACCGCCGGCAGCTGCAAAAGCGCTACGAAGAAAGATACGATATTTACCGGGCCACCGCTGATGTGACCGTCGTCAACGACGGTACGCGCCGGCAGGCGGCCGAGAAGATACTGGAGGATTACAGATGAAGCTTGTAGTCATCAACGGACCGAACCTGAACATGCTGGGTATCAGAGAACCTGACCAGTACGGCAGCGAAAGCTACGAAGCGCTGATCGCCATGATCCGCGCGCACTGCAGGGAGCGCGGCATTCAGGTGGAGTTTTTTCAGTCCAATCACGAGGGAGCGCTGGTGGACAGGATCCAGCAGGCCTATTTTGACAGAGCGGATGCGATCGTCATCAATCCCGGCGCATATACGCATACGAGCATCGCGCTGCTCGATGCCCTCAAGGCCGTGAACCTTCCGGCCGCTGAGGTGCACATCTCCGACGTGAGAGCGCGCGAGGATTTCCGGCAGATAAGCTACATCCGGCCGGCCTGCTGCTGCACGGTCGCAGGGCACGGTCTCCGGGGGTATCTGGAAGCGATAGATTTTCTGGCGGAGCAGATGGCAGGCGGGAAAGAGCGGGCCGGAAACGGAGAAAAAAGATGAAGATAAGTATCAGTAAGGGCAGAGCCTGCGGCACGGTCAAGGCTCCGCCGTCAAAGAGCATGGCGCACCGCCTGCTGATCTGTGCCGGGCTTTCCCGCGGGAGCTGCCTGCTGCACGGGATCGTCAGGTCAAAGGACGTGGAGGCGACCATCGAGTGCCTTGAGGCTCTGGGCGCGACCGTTGAGGAGCGCGGGGAGGATACGATCCTCGTCACCGGCAGCGACGTGCGCTTAAGCAGCCCGGACAGGAGCCTTCCCTGCCGTGAAAGCGGCAGCACGCTGAGGTTTTTCATTCCTCTGTGCCTGCTTTCCGGCAGTAATGCAGTGCTGCGGGGCAGCCGCCGCCTGCTGGAAAGGCCGCTGGGCATTTACAAGAGCATATGTGAGGAACGGGGCCTGCTGTTTTCGCAGGATGAGACCAGCCTGCTGGTCAAGGGGCCGCTTAAGGCCGGCAATTTTAAGGTGGCGGGCAATGTATCCAGTCAGTTCATCAGCGGGCTTCTGTTCGCTCTGCCGCTGCTTGAGGGCGACAGCGTGATCACGATCACGCCGCCGATCGAGAGCCGCTCATATATAGATATGACCATCGCCGCGCTGGCGATGTTCGGCGTCAGCGCGGTCTGGCGCGATGAAAATACGATCGCTGTTGGCGGCGGCCAGCAGTACGAGTGCCGCGAAGCCCGGGTCGAGGGCGACTACTCGAACGCCGCCTTCTTTGAGGCACTGAATGTCTTCGGCGGCGATGTGAAGATCGAGAACCTGCCGCCGGACAGCATCCAGGGCGACCGCGTCTACGGCAAGATGTTTGCGCAGCTGGCCAGAGGAACGCCGGCTCTTGATATTTCCGACTGCCCGGATCTGGCGCCGATCCTCTTCGCCGTGGCGGCAGCCAAAAACGGCGGCGTATTTTCCGGCACCAGAAGACTCAAGCTCAAGGAAAGCAGCCGGGCCGAGGTGATGACCGGAGAGCTGGCGCGATTCGGCGTTTCTTCCTCCATAGAAGAGGACGAGGTCGTGATATATCCCGTTAAATTTAAAAAGCCGGAGGGAGAGCTCAGCGGGCACAACGATCACCGCATCGTGATGGCCGAAGCCATCCTGCTGACGCTGACGGGCGGCGTGATCGACGGCGCCGAGGCTGTGAGCAAGAGCTTCCCGGACTTTTTCGCTAAACTCAAAGCATTAGGAATCGAGGTGAAAGAGATTGAAGATCAATAAGGACACAAATATACTCATCGTCGGACTGGGCTTAATAGGCGGCAGCTATGCCAGAGGCTTCAGCAAAGCGGGCTACCGCATCAAGGCGATCGATACCGACCAGGGGGCGATCGACTACGCGCTCGAACGCGGCATCATCTGCGCGGGAACATCAAAGCTTGACCGCAGCATGATCGAGGCGGCCGACGTGGTGATCTTCGCTCTCTACCCGCACATTTTCCGCGAGTGGATCGAAAAGAACCAGTGGTACCTCAAGAGCGGCGCCGTAATTACCGACGTTACCGGCGTCAAGGGCGGACTGGTGCGCTATATACAGAGTATCCTGCGCGACGACTGCGAATACATCGCGGCGCATCCGATGGCCGGCTGCGAGAAGCTGGGCATCGAACACAGCGACGAGAAGATTTTCTACGGCGCCAATTATATCGTGGTGCCGACGGAAAAAAACAGCGAGGAAGCCAAGGAGCTTTGTCGCCAGATCGGCCAGATTCTCAACTTTGCCCGTATTTCGGAACTTTCGCCGGAGGATCACGACGAGATGATCGGCTTCGTTTCGCAGCTTACGCACTGCATCGCCATGTCGCTGATGACCTGCGATCACACCGAGAATCTCGAGGATTACACAGGTGACTCTTTCCGCGATCTTACGCGTATCGCGCGTATTGACGAAACCATGTGGAGCGAGCTGTTTCTGGCCAACAAGGACGCCCTCCTGCATCAGATGAAGCTCTTTACCATGGAGTTTTCCAAGCTGGAGCGCATGCTGATGGAGGGCGACAAGGAAGGTATCAAGGACATGATGCGGCGCTCCACGGCCAGAAGAAAGCTGTTTGACAAGGAGGTAGCAACTGATGAACATGGAGTTTAAACGACGCCTGCCGATCCCCAAGGACATCAAGGAGATGTTCCCGATCAGCGACAGCTTTGCGGCTCTGAAGGAAGAAAAGGACCGGGAGGTGCACGATATTCTGGCGGGCAGGCTCGACAAATTCCTGCTGCTGGTGGGTCCCTGCTCGGCCGATAACGAGGAAGCGGTGCTTGACTACCTTTCGCGTCTGGCCGCAGTGCAGAAAAAAGTAGCAGAGCGCATCTGCATAATCCCGCGCGTCTACACCAACAAGCCGCGCACCACGGGCATGGGCTACAAGGGCATGCTTCATCAGCCTAACCCGACTAAGGGCGAGGATATGCTGCGCGGCATCGTCACGATCAGAGAGACGTATATACGAGCGATGGAGGAAACGGGATTTTTCTGCGCGGATGAAATGCTCTATCCTGAGCAGTACAGATACTTGAGCGACCTGCTTTCGTACATCGCGGTCGGCGCGCGTTCGGTGGAAAACCAGTTCCACCGCCTGACGGCCAGCGGACTTGACATTCCTGTCGGCATGAAGAATCCGACCAGCGGCGATCTGTCGGTGATGATGAACGCCATCACCGCCGCGCAGAGCTCGCATACTTTCATATACAGAAACTGGGAAGTCGTCAGCAAGGGCAATCCTTATGCTCACTCGATCCTCCGCGGCCATACCAACAAGCGCGGACAGTCGATCCCGAACTACCACTACGAAGACCTGCGCATCGTCTGCGATATGTACGCCCGCTCTGAGCTTGCCAATCCGGCGGTGATAGTGGACGTCAACCATGCCAATTCCGGCAAGCAGTATCTGGAGCAGATCAGGATCGCGCGCGAAGTCCTGCAGTCGCGGGAAATTTCTGCGGACATCAAGGGTCTGGTCAAGGGCCTGATTATCGAAAGCTATATCGAGGACGGCTGTCAGGCCATCGGCGGCGAGGTTTACGGCCAGTCCATCACCGACCCGTGCCTGGGCTGGGAAAAGACGGAGCGGCTGATCTACGAGATCGCGGAAAAGGCGT
>CALWNX010000037.1 GCA_944382925.1 uncultured Clostridia bacterium
ACAGAGGGCTTGTGCTTGACAATGTGCAACTGACAGTGCCCGGCAATGCGTATGGCATTGTTACAAACGGCACGGAAACAGGCAATACGGTGACTCTTAAAAACAATTCCGTCCTCAATGTGAAAAACGGCTTTGGCATTTACTTCCCGTCTACCGGCAGCGTTGTCATTGAGGATTCGGTGATTAACGCCAAGCATGTAGGAGTACAGATGTGCGCCGGCAGCCTGGAAATATCAGGTGACAAAACAAAGATCACTGTCAGCGGAGAGCCGCAGAAAAAGACTGACGGCGATGGCCCGATCGCAGACGGCGCAGCAGTTTCCATCATCGAGCGTGAGGGCTATGGCAAGCTTGGGACCGTGACCGTTGCAGACGGAACGTTTGTCTCGGCTACAGATGTTGAGGCGATCAAGACTTATAAATTTAACAACAAAGATAAAGAAAGCGCATGGGAGGATGCCGGCGACGTAGTATCGGTTTCCGGCGGAAACTTCTCTACCGAAGTACCGCAAGAAATCTGTGCCGAGCAATTTATACCTACGGAAAAAGACCCTCAAACCGGCATGTTTACAGTTGTTAAAGACGTAGCTGCTCCGCTGCTCAGCAATGCTGATACGGATCTGGCGCTGGCAGATGGCGGCATATATTACGGCGGAGAACTGAAATTTACCGTCGCAGACATGAAGCTGGCATCCGTAAAAGCCAACGGCACGGAGCTTACCGCTGATGCCAATGGCGTTTATACGCTTTCTGTCGGAGCTTACACGATAACAGCCGAGGATGCTGCCGGAAACAAGACGGAGCTTAAGCTTACCGTCAAGGCTGCAAAAGGCCAGATCACCACGGAAACCGCCCAAATTACTTTAGCCGGGCAGCTGACAGAAAACGGCCAGGAGCAGACGCAGAAGGTAACCGTCGTAGTTGACGGCGTTACGCTGACCGAAGGCGTTGATTATACGCTGACCGGCAATAAGGCGACGCTTGCCGGAGACTACATGCTGACGGTAACCGGTATGGGGAATTACGAGGGCAGCGTCAATGTTGCCTATACGATAGCGGAAAAACCTGCGGTTACGGATCCTGATACTCCGGCAGGACCGGAAGATCCGGACACCCCTGGTGATGCTGATCAGCCTGGTGACACTGCAAAACCGGGTGCGGGTGAGAAGCCGTCAGGCGGCGAGCCGGAAAAGACCGGCGATGTCAACGACATTATGCCGTGGCTGGCACTGCTGGCTCTGACAGGCGCAGCTCTGGCGGGAACAGCCAGACTGAAGAGAAGGCAAGAATAATAAATGAGACGAAATGTTGCGGGACGCCCGATCGGGCGTCCCATTTATATTGTAGACAAACCCGCCGGCCTGCCGCCCGGCCTACGGCCAGCTTTCCGCCGGCCTTCCGCCCGGCCTACGGCCGGCGGAAGGCGACGCCCAGGTAATCGGCGACAGAGAGGGCCAGGTTTTCGGCGATCGCTTCAATGTTTGCTATGATCCAGTTGGCGTCGTCCCAGTTGTCGTGATAGGCGATTTCCACCAGGACGGCCGGAGCCTGTGTGCGGCGCAGTTCGGCCAGGGAAGTGGTGGGCACGGTGGTCACGAGCGAAGGCAGCGGGTAGATCATCTTCAGATTGTTGGCGAAGATTTCTGCCGCCCGGCGGCCGCGGGAGCTGTCGCGATAGTAATAGACGTCCGGGCCGCGCAGCTTGCCGGCCATGCTTTCCGGGGCGGCGTTGGAATGAATGGCCAGATGCAGGTCGTAGGTGCCGGCGTTGGACATGGCGATGGACGTGGAAACAGAGCCGTTGGGATCGTTGCGGCCGTAGCGGATGCCGCTGGCCTTGAGATAAGGGATCATCGCGTCGGCGATGAGGTTGGTGTAGTATTCTTCGTTGTTGCCGGTGACGTAGGGGTTATAATCCTGCGTCGAAGGACTCAAAAAAACTGCAGACATGCAAATACCTCCGAGATTTCTTGCTTTCAGCATATGCGCAAAGCAGCGGCGGCGTGCAGCGAGCAGTGCACACAAGCAGTGCACAAGGACTTTCCCTCTTTTTGCTTAAAATCACCGCCGCAAGGGAAGAGAGGACAAGCTTTTGTTCTTCGAACTTTGATTTTGCGGGTGCAGCGAAAACAGCGGACAGAGAATTGTTCGTGCGATGATGTTATGGGGCATTTTGAGAAAAAACCCTGGCAGAAGCTGAGCTGTTGATTGCGAGTTTATCATGGAGAAAAGCCTTTTCGGCGCTTTTTGTCTGCTTTGAGTCACGGGCAGCTGCGAGCCGGACGGGAGCTTTTTTCTTTAAAGGCACATTTTCAGAGAGCTGAGAAAAAAACTCTGTCCGCTGTTTTCGCAAAGGCGGATTTATGGATCCTGCAAGAAAAAAAGCCTGTCCTGTCTCTCTTTGCATGTCTGATCTTGAGCATTTTGAGAGAATCGCCATGTTCTTGCGCTCGGCCGGCCGGCCCGCGCCTGCCGCCTGCCCCGGCCGCGCCCGCACGCCCGCCCGCGCCCACCGGCCGGCCTGCGTCTGCTCGCGTTGCAGTCTGCCCGCTCGGCTGCCCACGCCCACCGGCCCGGCCTAAACCCGGCATTGTTAAAAAATAAACTTGACAAAACATAAGCGCCTAGGCGATAATATATGAAAGATGAATTGTGATCGGCTTAGCATACGCCGCAGCGCTCGGGCGGGAAAGGACTGGAAAAATGAGAGATTTAGCCGCAAAATACTTTGACGCAGTAAAGCAGAGATATGCTGAAGTGAGGCCGAACTCCTTGAAATTGCACAAGATAGCCTGTAAGTACCTGCCGGGAGGAGATACGAGAACGGCCACCTTTTTTATGCCGTTTCCGAATTTCATTGAACGCGGAGAGGGCGCGTACATGTACGACGCCGACGGCTTCAAGCTGCTGGACTTTCAGAATAATTATACATCGCTCATACACGGGCACGCGCATCCGCAGACGGTGGATGCGGTACGCGAGCAGATCGCGCTCGGCAGCGCCTACACGGCGCCGTTTGAAAAGCAGATCGAGCTGGCCAGGCTGCTGACAGAAAGATTCCCAAGCCTGGATCTCGTGCGCTTTACCAATTCCGGCACCGAAGCCAACATGCACGCCCTGCGCATCGCCAGGGCCTATACCGGCAAGGCCAAGATCATCAAGACCGAAGGCGGCTACCACGGCACGACGGACGTCTTCGAGGCCAGCGTCGATCCGAACATCAAAAAAGCCGGCACGCTGGACCAGATCAAGGTAATCCCGGAAAGCCGCGGCGTTTCGGCCAACGCGCTGAAGGACGTGCTGGTTACGCCTTTCAACGACATCGAACGCACAAGAAAAATGATCGAAGAAAACCACCGCGAAGTGGCCTGCATCATCATCGAACCGATCATGGGCTCGGCCGGGCAGATTACGCCTGACCTTGAGTATCTGCGCTTCCTGCGTGAGATCACCAGCGCCTACAACATCGTGCTCATCTTCGACGAGGTGGTGACGGGACGGCTTTCGACGGGCGGAGCGCAGCAATATTACGGCGTCATCCCGGACCTTACCACGCTGGGGAAAGTCATCGGCGGCGGCACGCCGGTGGGCGCTTTCGGCGGCAAGCGGGAGATCATGGAGATGTACGATCCGCGGCAGAAAAAAATGTACCATTCGGGCACCTTTAACGGCAACGCGGTGACGATGGCCGCGGGGCTGGCGACGATGAAAGCCTACGACGAGCAGGCGGTGACTTACGTGAACGAGCTGGGCGGACTTTTCCGCGAGGGCGCGCAGAGAATCTTTGCCGGGCTGGGGCTCGACATGCGCATCAGCGGCGCGGGCTCGATCTACAACATCCTCTTCACCAACAAGGAAGTCCACAATTACCGCGATGTGGCGGCGGCGCACGAAGAGCTGAACAAGATTCTCTACCTCGACCTGCTCACGCGCGGCGTGTTCGATGCGGAAAGGGGCATGTTCTGCATGTCCACGGCCATGACAGCCGCCGACGTCGAGTTCGGTTTGCAGGCGCTGGAAGAGGCGCTGCGCGATATGCTGCCGGTGATAGCCGACGAGGCGCCGGAGCTGGTGGACTAGGCCGGCGACAGCCGGGACGGGCAGCCGGCGGCTAACAGACCGGGCGGCCGGCGACAGCTGGGCCGGGCAGCTTTCTGCGAATCCCCCCAAAAAAATTTGCTATACGCGGCGGAGTGCAGTGAGAGCCGTTGATATAGACGCAATCATTTCTTTTACTTTAATCAGGAGGTGCAAAACTTTATGGAAAAGACTGCAAGACAACCGAGAAAACCTAAAGTTTGGGAAGCGCTGCTTCCGATCATCGTGCTGCTTGTGACAATGGTCATCGGTACGCTGGTCTGGGGCGCCGACCCACACATCCCGCTGGTACTTTCGTGTATCGTGACGGCAGCCGTCGCTTTCTGGTGCGGCAACAGCTGGGAAACCATCCTCACCGGCGCCATTGACAGTATCAAGAGCGCGATCGAGGCCCTGCTCATCATCATGTGCGTAGGTATGCTGATCGCATCGTGGATCTGGTCCGGCACGATGCCTGCCATGGTATACTATGGACTCGATCTGATCGCCCCGAGCGTGTTCCTCTTTGTCGGCGCGCTGCTGTGCGGTATCGTCGGCCTGGCTACCGGATCTTCCTGGACTGCTTCGGGAACTGTAGGCGTAGCGCTGATGGGCGTGGCGATGGGACTTGGCATCGACGCACCGATCGCCGCCGGTATGGTAATCTCCGGCGCTTACATGGGCGACAAGCTTTCCCCGATGTCCGACAGCACCAACGTTGCTGCGGCCGCGGCCAGAACTCCGCTCTATGATCACGTAAGAGCGATGATGACCACGACGATCCCGAGCTTCAGCATCGCGCTGCTGATGTACCTGGTGCTGGGCTTCCTCATCATCGACGATCAGGGCTATGACATCCATCTGGCCACCGACATTCAGGATACTATCAAGGAAAACTTCTACATCTCGCCGTGGATCGTATGCCCGGTGCTGGTTATCCTCTTTGCGGCCTGGAAGCGTATTCCGGCTATCCCGTCGCTGCTTCTGGCGGCTGCCTTCGGCGTGGTGATCGCCATCTTCGCCCAGGGCGCGCACGTGGCTGACGTGATGATCGGCCTGCAGACCGGCTTTTCCGCCAAGACCGGCAGCGATGTAACAGACTCTCTGCTCAACAGAGGCGGTATCGATTCGATGATGTGGACGATCTCCCTGATCATGTTCGCGCTGGCTTACGGCGGCATCCTGGAAAAGTGCGGCTTTGCCGAGACGCTGATGGGAGGCTTCGTAAAGCGCATCAAGCGCGTGGGCGGTCTGGTTGCCGCTACGATCGTGACCGGTATCGTCTGCGACATCATCCTCACCGACCAGTATCTGGCCATCATGGTGCCGAGCCGCCTGTACGCCAAGGAATTCGACAAGCGCGGACTCAGCCGCAGCTTCCTTTCCAGAACGACCGAGGACGGCGCTACTCTGTGGTCGCCGATGATCCCTTGGAACGGCTGCGGTGCTTATCAGGCCGCGACCCTGAACGTTTCCAACTGGGACTTCCTGCCGTTCGCTTTCATGAACATCATCAACCCGATCTACGCCATCATCATTACATACCTGGGCGTAGGCATCAAGTACAAGGAGTATGACGGCCTCACCGGCGCAGAGCTCAGGGAAGCCAAGGCCAAGAAGAAGGCCGAGCTGAAAGCTGCCAGAGCTGCTGCCAGAGCCGGAAAGTAGCCGGAAAGCAAGTGGAAAATAAGATGAAGGAATACATTCCTCTTGACGTCAAGATTATCAGAAAATCCACCAAGATCGTGGCTCTTGCCCTCGGCCTGCTCTGCCTTTGCGCCGGCATTTACATGCGCTCTGTCTATACGATCATAGTTGGCGCGCTGATCCTGCTGGCCATGGTGCTGCAGAAAAAGACCGCGGTTACGGAGCGCGGCATCGAGGTCACTTACGACATGATCCTCTTCAAGCGCGTGGAGCTTTGGAGCTTTGACGAAATACAGGAAATCCACAAGGAGCTGTCGCCGGACGGCAACCGCTACGCGCTGCACATGATGAAGGACATCATGTCCAAACGCCTGGTGTTCCCGATCCCGGTGGCCGAGGAAGTCATCGCGCTGGCTCTTGCCAAGAACCCGCGCATCCACGTAGCCTTCGTGGACTGATAGCTGCCGGCAAGGCGCCCGGAGCCGAAAGCGATTTCGGCCGCCGGGCGCCTTTTGGTTATATCGGGCAGTGTTGCCGCGCGCGGTTCGCGTGCGGCGGGCGCGTGTGCGGCGAGCGCGTGCGGTTGGCGCGCGGCGGATGGATGCGCGGCGCGTCTGGCGCGGTGGTTGCCGCTTGTGCACAAGGATTTTTCTTTTTTTGTCAAAATCACCGCCGCGAGGGAAGAGAGGACAAGCTTTTGTTCTTGAAACTTTGATTTTGCGGGTGCAGCGAAAACAGCGGACAGAGAATTGTTCTTGCGACGTTGTTAGGGGGCATTTTGAGAAAAAACTCTGGCAGAAGCTGAGCTGCTGGCTGCGAATTTATCATGGAAGAAAGCGTTTTCAGGGCTTTTTCTCTGCTTCGAGTCACGAGCGGCTGCGAGCCGGGCGGGCGCTTTTTTCTTTAAAGGCATATTTCCAGCGAGCTGAGAAAAAAATCCTGTCCGCTGTTTTCGCAAAGGCGGCTTTATGGATCCAACGAGAAAAAAAGCCTGTCCTCTCTTCCCTCGCATGCCTGATCTTGAGCATTTAGAGAGAATCGCAATGTTCCTGCGCCCGCCCGCCCGAGCCACGCAGCCTGCCGCCTCACCGGCCGGTACGCCGGTCGTGCATGTTGCCCCGCCCCGCCCCGGCCCGGCCCGCCCCGCGCGGGCGGGCCGGGCCGGGGCGGGGCGGACGGCGGCGAAAAATTTTTCGCCGGGCAGGCCGGGGCGCATTGTATTTTTGCGCGGGTTGTGATAAAATAAATCAATTACGTGGTTTTGCAGACAGGAAAGAAGGTTAAACATACATGGAGCAGAAGCAGAAGATAATCAACATTGCCGTCATCGCGCACGTAGACGCAGGCAAGTCTACGCTGGTGGACGCTTTCCTCAACCAGAGCGGCGTTTTCCGCGCCAACGAAGAAGTGGTCGACTGCGTGATGGACAGCGACGACATCGAAAGAGAACGCGGCATCACCATCTATTCCAAGAATTGCTCGGTGATGCACGGCGACGTGAAGATAAATATCGTCGACACCCCGGGGCACGCAGACTTTTCCTCGGAAGTAGAACGCATCATGAAGACCGTGGACACCGTGATCCTGCTGGTGGATTCCAGCGAGGGACCGATGCCGCAGACCAGATTCGTGCTCAAGAAATCGCTGGAGCAGGGCCTCAACCCGATCCTCTTCATCAACAAGCTCGATAAAAAAGACGCCCGCGTAGACGAGGTGGTCGACGAAGTATACGAGCTCTTCATGGACCTGGAGGCCAGCGACGAGCAGCTCGATTTTCCGATCCTCTACGGTATCGCCAGACAGGGCATCGCCGTGCGCGACCCTGAAGACCTGAGCGGCATCACCGTCGGCGAGGGCGAAGAAAAGATCAAGAAGAGCCCGGCCGGCTACGGGGGACTGGACCTGACGCCGCTGTTTGAAACTATTATAAAGCATTGCCAGCCGTACCCGGATCGCAGAGAGGAACCCCTGCAATTTCAGGTTTCCACCCTGGCCTACGACGACTATATCGGCCGCCTGGGCATCGGCCGCGTCACCAGAGGCACGATCAGAGAAGGGCAGCAGGTAGCCGTCTGCAAGGCCGACGGCAGCATAGTACAGAGAAAAATCAATCAGGTTTTCGTATACAGAGGGCTCAAAAGAGCCGCCGTGCCCGAAGCAGAATGCGGCGACATCGTGGTCGTCTCCGGCATCGCCGACATTTCCATCGGCGAGACCATCTGCGACACGGCGCAGCCTGAGGCCATGGAAATGATTCACATCGAAGAGCCGACGCTGAGCATGAACTTCATGGTCAACAAGTCGCCTTTCGCCGGCCGCTCCGGCAAGTACGTGAC
The DNA here is from genome assembly GCA_944382925.1 of uncultured Clostridia bacterium. GTDB lineage: Bacteria > Bacillota > Clostridia > Peptostreptococcales > Anaerovoracaceae > Fimisoma. Next base: position 8,061 of record CALWNX010000037.1, read on the forward strand.
CAGCCGCCACATCAGGGAAAGGCTGAACAAAGAGCTTGAGGTCAACGTGGGACTGCTGGTGGAAGAAACGGATTCCACCGACTGCTTCAAGGTTTCCGGCCGCGGCGAGCTGCACCTTTCGATCCTGATCGAGAACATGCGGCGCGAAGGCTATGAGCTGGCCGTTTCCAAGCCGGAAGTCATCATGCGCAGAGACGAACGCGGCAAGACGCTCGAGCCGGTCGAGGAAGTGGTGATCACCGTGCCCGACGAATATGCAGGCACTGTCATCAGCAAGCTCAATCTGCGCAAGGGCATGATGAAGCAGATGGCCGCCGAAAACGGCTATTCGCGCCTCGAATACCTGGTGCCGACCAGAGGACTTCTGGGCTACCGCAGCGAGTTCATCAACGACACCCACGGCGAAGGCACGATGGTGAGAAGATTCGATTCCTTTGATGAATACAAGGGCGAAATCCCGCAGCGCACCAACGGCGTGGCGATCGCCCAGGAGGAAGGCGTGTGCACGCCTTACGCGCTCTTCAACATCGGAGAGCGCGTGCAGATGTTCGTCGAGCCGGGCGACAAGGTCTACGAAGGCATGATCGTGGGCATGAATTCCCGCAATGACGACATGGTGGTAAACCCGTGCAAGGCCAAGCGCGTGAGCAACATGCGGGCCGCCGGGTCAGACGAGGCGATCAAGCTTTCCCCGGCGCGCAAGTTTACGCTCGAAGAAGCGCTCGAATTCATCAACGACGACGAGCTGGTGGAAATCACCCCGGACGACATCAGATTGCGCAAGAAGCTGCTGCACGAGCTGGAAAGACGCCGCAGCGGCCGCGTATACGAATAGATGTCCCGGGCAGATAAGGAGAGAACATGTTTGGTTTAGAGGGCAAGGCCGCTGTCTATGTGGAAGCGGCCATCGGCAGCCTGCTGATCGTAGCAGGCGGGCTGGTGCTGATGAGGATCATCCTCGGACTGACAAAAAAGGCGCTCACCAGGAGCACTCTGGACGGCGCCATGTACAAATTCGTCCTCAACGTGCTCAAAGCCGTGCTGGGCGTGGTGCTGATCGTCGTCCTTTTGGGCTACCTCAAGGTGCCGACAGCGCCGCTGATCACGGTGCTGGGAGCCGGCGGCGCCGCTATCGCCCTGGCCCTCAAGGACAGCCTCGGCAATATTGCCGGCGGCCTGATAATACTGGCTAACAAGCCTTTCAAGAAAGGTGATGTTATAGATGTGGCCGGAACCGAAGGGATCGTGGACAGCATCGACCTTCTGGTCACGACGCTGAAGACCTTTGACAACAAGGTCGTCACCGTACCCAACGGTTCGATCACCAATTCCGTGATCGTCAACTACTCGGCGGAAAAAATCCGGCGGGTAGACTGCGTTTTCGGAATCAGCTATGACGCGGACATCGCGAAGGCAAAAGACGTCCTGCTTGCCGTCGCGGCTTCCTGCACCGACGTCATCAAAGATCCGCCGCCAATATGCGGCGTGGCAGACCATGCGGCCAGCGCCGTGACGCTCGACCTCAAGGTCTGGTGCAAAACCGACAGATACTACGACGTCAGGTATTATCTGGAGGAGCAGGTAAAAAAAGCATTTGACGAAGCAGAAATAACCATACCGTATCCGCAGATGGACGTGCGCGTGATAAAGTGATTTTTTAAGGAGAGATGAGAATGGGAGAGATTAAAAAATTCAAGAGAGTATTGGTTGCTAACAGAGGTGAGATCGCCATCAGGGTCTTCCGCGCCTGCCGCGAGCTGGGCATCAGGACGGTGGCGGTATACTCAGAAGAGGACAAGAACGCTCTGTTCAGGACCAAAGCTGACGAAGCCTATCAGATAGGCAAGGGCAAGACCCCGGTAGGCGCCTATCTGGGCATCGACGAGATCATTTCGCTGGCCAAGGCCAAGGGCGTTGACGCCATACATCCGGGCTACGGCTTCCTGGCCGAAAACGTAGAATTCGCCGAATCCTGCGAAAAGGCCGGCATCGAGTTCATCGGCCCGACTCACGTGATGATGGACCGCCTGGGCGACAAGATCAAATCCAAGATCGTCGCCAATTCCGTAGGCGTGCCGACGATTCCGGGCGTAGAAAAGGCCATCGCTTCCGAGGAGGAAGCTCTCGAGTTTGCCCGCCAGTGCGGTTATCCGGTCATGCTCAAGGCGGCAGCCGGCGGCGGCGGACGTGGCATGAGAATCGTACATACGGAAGAGGAGCTGCTGCCGCAGTTCAGAAGCGCCAGAAGCGAAGCGGAAAAGGCTTTCGGCATCGACGACATCTTCATCGAGAAATATCTCGAGAATCCTAAGCACATCGAGGTGCAGATTCTCGGCGACAAGTACGGCAACATCGTGCACCTCTATGAGCGCGACTGCTCCATCCAGAGAAGACATCAGAAGGTGATCGAGTTTACGCCTGCCCTCTGCCTCACCGACGAGCAGCGCAGCGCCATCTGCAGCGACGCGCTCAAGATCGCCCGCGCCGTGGACTACAGGAGCGCCGGCACGGTGGAATTCCTCGTCGACAAGCACGGCCACCATTATTTCATCGAAATGAATCCGCGTATTCAGGTAGAGCACACGGTTTCGGAGATCGTGACGGGCATCGACATCGTGCAGTCGCAGATCCTCATCGCCGAGGGCTACAGCCTCGACTCGCCGGAAATCGATATTCCGAATCAGGAGGCGATCAAGGTCACCGGTCATGCGATCCAGTGCCGTATCACCACCGAGGATCCGGTCAACGATTTCATGCCTGACACCGGCGTGATCGAGAATTATCACAGCCCGGCCGGCTTCGGCATCCGTCTGGACGGCGGCAACGGCTATGAGGGTTCGGAGATCACTCCTTTCTACGACAGCCTGCTGGTCAAGGTCACCGCTTTCAGCCGCAGCTTCGAGGACGCGCGCAGAAAAGCCATCAGGGCGCTTGCCGAGACGACGGTCAAGGGCGTCAAGACCAACATCGCTTTCCTCTACAACGTGCTCAACCACGAGACCTTCAAGAAGGGGCTGTGCGATACGGGCTTTATCGCCAGCACGCCTGAGCTTCTCAACATCACCAAGGTGCAGGACAAGGAGCTGAAGGTCATCGAGTACCTGGGCAATAAGTTCGTCAACGAGACCAAGGGCAGAAAGCCTTCCTTCAACGTGCCGGTCTTCCCGAAATTCAAGGCCGAGGAGATCGCTTCCCTGCGCGGCACCAAGCAGCTGCTCGACGAAAAGGGGCCGCAGGCTGTGGCCGAGTGGGTCAAGGAGCAGAAGAAGCTGCTCATCACCGATACGACCATGCGTGATGCGCAGCAGTCGCTGATGGCCACGCGCGTGAGGACGGTGGACATGGAAAAGATCGCTCCGGCGGTAGCCGTCTACGGCAAAGACCTGTTTTCCCTGGAAATGTGGGGCGGCGCGACTTTCGACACCGCTTACCGCTTCCTCAAGGAATCGCCGTGGGAAAGGCTCGACACGCTGCGGGCCAAGATGCCTAACATCCTCTTCCAGATGCTGATCAGGGGCGCCAACGCGGTGGGCTACAAGAATTACCCGGACAACGTCATCCGTCAGTTCGTGAAGGAATCGGCCAAGGGCGGCATCGACGTGTTCAGAATTTTCGACTCGCTCAACTGGATCGAGGGCATGGAAGTGGCGCTTGACGAAACGCTCAACCAGGGCAAGATCGCCGAGGCGTGCATCTGCTACACCGGCGACATCCTCGACGAATCGCGTACTAAATATAACCTCAAATATTATGTCGACATGGCCAAGGAGCTGGAAAAGAGGGGCTCGCACATCCTCGGCATCAAGGACATGTCCGGCCTGCTCAAGCCGATGGCGGCCGCCAAGCTGGTTTCGACGCTCAAGCAGGAAATCGGTATTCCGATCCATCTGCACACGCACGACACTTCCGGCAACGGGGTGGCGACCCTCCTCATGGCGGCGCAGGCGGGCGTGGACATCGTGGATGCGGCCTTCAACTCCATGAGCGGCCTGACTTCGCAGCCGGCGCTCAACTCGATCGTAGCCGCTCTGCAGAATTCCGACCGCGAGACGGGCATCGATCCTGATAAGATACAGAAGATTTCCGAATACTGGCGCGACGTAAGGCCGGTATATGCGGGCTTCGAGTCGGAGCTGACCACTTCGACGGCCGAGATCTACAAGTACGAGATCCCTGGCGGCCAGTATTCCAACCTCAAGCCGCAGGTGGAAAGCTTCGGCCTCGGTCACAAGTTTGAAGAGGTCAAGGATATGTACAAGACGGTCAACGAGATGCTGGGCGACATCATCAAGGTAACGCCGTCCTCCAAGGCCGTGGGCGATATGGCGATCTTCATGGTGCAGAACGGTCTCACGCCGGAAAACATCTACGAAAAGGCGGAAGGCATCGACTTCCCTGATTCGATCGTTTCCTACTTCGAGGGCATGATGGGTCAGCCTTACGGCGGTTTCCCGGAAAGGCTGCAAAAGCTGGTGCTCAAGGGCAAGGAGCCTATCACCTGCCGCCCTGGCGAGCTGCTGCCGCCGGAGGACTTTGAGGCCATCAGAAAGCATCTGCAGGAAGATCTCGAGCTCGAAGGCACCGACCGCGAGGTCATCAGCTACGCGCTCTATCCGAAGGTGTTCGAGGACTACGTTAAGAGCATCAGAAAGGATGGCAACCTGCGCTACATGGGCTCTGACATCTTCTTCCACAGCTTGCAGGAAGGCGAGGTCTGCGAGGTCAAGCTCGGCGAGGGCAAGGTGCTGATGATCAAGCTGCAGGAAGTGCGCCCGGTAGACAGCGAGGGCTTCCGCGAAGCGGTGTTCGATGTTGACGGCAACCGCCGCATCATCAAGATCAAGGACAACGACGTGACCGGACATTCATATAACTCGGTGCTCTACGCCAACGAGGACGACCCGCTGGAGGTAGGCGCCAACATTCCGGGCAACATCATCAAGGTGCTCGTCAGCGAGGGCGAGACGGTCGCAGAAAAACAGCCGATCGCCATCATCGAGGCCATGAAGATGCAGACCAACATCCTGGCCACGGCCAGCGGCGTAGTGGAAAAGATCTACGTTTCCGAAGGCCAGCAGGTCAAGGCCGGCGAAATGGTCGCCAAGCTGAAATAGATCCCAAGCAGACACCGGCAGGAGGCGCGCCTCCTGCCGGCTTTTTTTTATGTGGCGGGCGGGCGCCCGTCTGCTGCACGCTCGTCTGACGCGCGCCTCCTGCCGGCTTTTTTATGATTAAAAGGCAAAAGAAAAGCGCCTGTTGGCGGCGCTTCCCTCAAAATGATTGAATTCAGGTGTGCAAGAAAACAGCGGACAAGATTTTGTTCTCTCTGTTTTGATTTTGCGGGTACAGCGAAAACAGCGGACAGAGAATAGTTCTTTCGAGGATGTTATGAGACCCCTTTGAGAAAAAACGGGTAGAAGTTGAGCTGCTGATGGCACGTTTTTTCTGCTCTGAGACGCAAGCAACCGCGATCCGGGCGGCCTGCTTTTTCTTTAAAGGCACATTGCAAGAGAGCAGAGAAAAAAACTTTGTCCGCTGTTTTCGCCGGGACCTGTTTTCCGCAGCTGAAAGAAAAAAGTGCTGTCCTGCCTCATACATACCGCCCGCCGGCGCCCGCCTGCCGTCCGCCCGTGCACTCATCTGCCGCTGCGTCTGCCCAGCCCGCCGCGCCCGCTCCCTGCCAAATCGCATAAAATAATGCTTTCAGCAGGGACGCCCCCTGCCAACTGGCCACAATGCAGCTACTTTAGCAGGGGCGACCCCTGCCAGACGTCGTTTTTTATCGGCGCCGGCAGGGGAATTTTGGTGCAAATTTGCCATAAAAGCCGCGCTGAGCGATGATTTTCATCTAAATGAAGCGCAGGCAGCGAGCAAATGTCCCTGAATACCCCTGCTAAATTGGCGCTGACATCCGTGTTTAGCAGGGGCAGCCCCTGCTAAACCGTTTGAATCTGGCGTTCTGGCAGGGGACGGAGGCTGCACGCGGGCTTATCAGAGGGGGCGTCCGCCCACGTCTGCCGCGCGCGGCCGCCCAGCCTGTCGCGCCGCGTTCGCCCAGCTTGTCGCGCGGCCGCCGCGCCCGCCAGCCGCGCCCGGGTAAAACTGCAAATTTTCAACGCGGGGCCACGGGAATCTGGATTTCGTAGAGAAACTCGTTGTCGCAATCGGTGATGTTGTCATCGATGTAGTTGATCTGCAGGGCGTCGCCGGCCAGGGTGATGTTGTTTTCGCGCATGTACGAAAGCAGGCGCCGGAGGCAGTCCTCGCGGTCGAACATGCGGCCCGCGTAATAGCTGCACAGATAGTGGCCGCCGGGTATGGTGCGCTGGATTTCCGAATAGTCGTCGTTGTCCTTGGTATGGATCAGGGCAAAAGCGATCGCGCTTCCTTTCAGCTCGCCTCTTTCCAGCTCCTCGCGGGGAATAAAGGCGCCGTGCGTGCAGCAGATGATGCCGGGCGTGGCGTCGGTGATCGACTTTTCCAGCTGCCGGCTGGCGAAATACTTGTCGTCATTGTCCTTGATGCAGACGCCGTAGGAAATTACCCAGCGGTCAGGCAGGACCTTCTTGACAACCTCGTTGATTTCATAACGCAGACTGTTGCTTGTTTTGAGCGTGTTCAGCTTGCTCTGCAAGTAATACCTGCGTTTTTTTAATGCTTCCAGTTCGGCCTCGGTTTCCGTCAGCTTTCTTTCGAGAATGTCGAGAGATTTGCTGACGTTTCTTTTGTCGAGGTAGTCGCGAATATCCTGGATAGACATGTTTATGCCCCGCAGGTCTTTGATCAGGATCAGGGTGTAGATCTGATCGAGCGTGTAGTAGCGGTAGAGAGAATCCGGCTTGACGATGGCCGGTTTAAAGAGTCCGATGCGGTCATAGTGCTTGAGCGTGTTGATCGGAATGTCGGTGATGTGGGACATCTCACTGATAGAAAAGGTTTTCTTCATGAAAGGCCTCCTCCTAAGACGCCGCGATGCGGCTGACACAGCAGCATTTGCCGCCGCCGGCGCGGCTGACACAGCAGCATTTGCCGGCGCGGTCTGTCCGGGCATTTTTCTTTACATAATTTTAACCCGTGAGCGGGTAACAGGTCAAGGCCTTTCAAAAAATATCGACGCAGAGCTGTCAAGGGAGTATTTTGCCCGGCCGGCGCGGCCGGAAAAAAGGCGCGCCGGCCCTTGACCTGTGAGCGGCTCACTGAATTAAGCTGAAAGCATAGAAAAAGGCCTTGCACGTGCCGCGGGTCGGGCGACCCGGCCAAAAGGCACGCGCCGCGGATGCGAGGCAGAAAGGGGAGATATTATGGACAAAGCACAAGCAGGCAAGACCAACACGGCTCTGATCCCGCCGAAGGAGGAGATTTTTTCCTGGATCGAGCATTTCGCTTCCTACGGACACAGGAGGTCCGGCACGGAGAACAACAGGAAGTCGGCCCAGTTTATCGCCGACAAGTTCAGAGAATTCGGACTCGAAGACATCCGCTTCGACAACCCGGACGCCAAGCTGTTTTTCCCTAAGGAGTGGAGCCTGAAGGTGAACGGCGAGGACGTACCTTGCTACTTCATCAATTACACCAACTACTCCGGCGAAATCGGCGAATTCGATACCGGCGACATCGAAGCCGAGATGGTCTACGTCGGAGACGGCCGGCCGGAGGACTTCGCCAAGGTGGACGTCAAGGGCAAAATCGTCCTGGCCAACAACCGCTGGCTCGATTACGACCTGGCTTACTTCGAGAAATTCCACGCTTCCGACAAGTGCTGGTGGTACGACCCTAAGGGCACGATCAAGTCCTTCGATCAGTACATCCACAAGAACTCCTACGACCCGTACACCTTCCCGCAGAATTACTGCGACGCGGTGCAGCAGGGCGCGCTCGGATTCGTCGGCATCCTCGTCGACAACTGCAACCACTACATCCACTACAACGAAAACTATTCGCAGGCCTACGCCAAGTTCCTCGACCCGGAGAAATATGATTTCAACACCATGTATAAGCCGGGTCTGTGGGTTTCCCGCGACGAGGGCGAGCATCTGGAAGAGCTGATTGCAGCAAACGGCGGCAGCATCAAGGCCACCATGAGAATGAAGAACACGGTCGAAAAGAGCTGCGCCAACGTAGTCAGCGGCATTCTGCCGGGCATGTCCGACGACGTCATCCTCGTACACAGCCATCACGATGCCTGCTTCGAGGGCGCCATTCAGGACGCTTCCGGCATGTCGACCGTCATGGCGATCGCCAAATATTTTTCGCAGATCCCTAAAGAACAGCGCAAAAAAACGCTGATGTTCGGCGCCATGGACTGCCATTTCTCAGGCTATGCCGGCCACGAGGGCTTCATCAAGCGCCTGCAGGACGAAGGCAGAAACGTGGTGATGGATTTCGTCGTTGAACACGTGGCGATGGAAGCCGTCGACGACATCAGCCTCAAGGGCAAGGCCGACGAGATGCGCTTTACGGGACAGATCGGCATGAGGCTGATCTATGTGACCGAGAATAAGGAAATCCTCGACATGCTCACCGAGACGATCAAGGAAAACAACCTCGAAAGATGTCTGGTCGTGCCGTGCATCAAGGGCAAGGCTGACGTCTGCTCCGACGCCGACCGCTTCTTCAAGGCCGGAATTCCGGTAGTCAGCATCATCAGCCCTGTTATCTACCTGATGGACCCGGCAGACAAGCCGGACAAGATCGCCAAAGACCAGCTGCCGCTGATCGCCAAAGCCTGGATCGACATGATCTACCAGGTATTTGAGCACAAAAAAGAAGATTTCAAAGAGCAGCCGGATCTCCACTATTACGGAAAGAGAGAGGCGTAAAAATGGAAAACAAAGTACTGGAAAAAAAGCTTTATGATACGATGTGCGACCTCGTTTCCTTCGGCTACCGCTATCCGGGAAGCGAGGCGGAAAAGAAAGCCGCCCGCTACATCCTCAAAGAGCTGCGCGGGGCCGGCATCGACGCACAGTATGAAGAATACGAAGCTAGATGCTATCGCTACACCAGGCAGACCGTGAGCCTGCAAAAGGACGGCCGGACTTTCGAGTTTGAAAGCCATCCGATCTGGCTTTCCAAGGGTGGAACGGTCAGCGGCCCGGTGATCGACATCGGCTACGGCATCGAACCGGTAGAAAAGTGGATCGATCAGGTCAGAGGCAAGATCGTAGTGATGCGGAGCAAGATCTTCATGACCGTCTTTCCGACCCAGCTCGTCAATCACATTTACAGAGCCGTGGAAGACGGCGGCGCCCTGGGCTTCGTAGCCTGGATCGACGCCCCTTGCGGCATCAGATCCAGATACGACGAGATCCACGAGGATCACTACACTTACGGCAAGATCCCCGGCGCGGTGCTGGCGGAAAGAGACGGGATGATGCTGGCAGACTGCCTGCGCGAGCTGGGCGATAAGGCGGAGCTGACCATCGCCTCCGACGGCGAAGTCTTCAAGGACACCTCCGGCGACATCTTCGCCCTCATTCCGGGCAACGAGAAAATCCTGGCCGTGCAGACGCACTACGACAGCACGCACTGGGGCGCGGTGGACAACGCCGCCGCCAACGCCGCCTGGATCTATGCGGCCAAAGAGCTGGCCAAACTTAAGGGCGAGCATCCGACGATCATGCTTGTCGGCAATTCCGGCCACGAAAACTGCATCGGCGCCCGCCATTTCATGCAGCGGCATGCCGATCTGGTGGCAAAGACCTACGCCTGCATCAACTTCGACGGCCTCGCTTCGACCGGCTACAGCTGGAGCGAGAGAGGCGTGATTCCGACCGGCCGGGACGATCTGCGCTTCGTCCACGTTTCCGACAACCCGCTGCTGCTTGAGATGATCTGCAGCAAGCTGGAAAAATACAATTTGCTGCCGGCCAATTACGCGCCGCTTTCGACCTCGATCGCCAACGAGGATCTGGAAGGCATGTTCTACGACCGGGAGATTCCGACCATGCTCGTCATCGGCAAGCCGATCTGGTACCATTCCGATCACGACACGGTCGACAAGGTGCAGCCGGAGCAGATTTTAAAGTCCGCGCTCTGTCATCTGGAGATGATCGAAGAGCTGCTGGCCATGGATGCGGATGAGCTGAAGAAAAACGACCGCCGTCCGCATGCCGAAGTGGTAGCCGCCCTGGTGCCTGAGAAGCAGACCGCGCTGGAAGAATGTGGACCGGAGAGAGGTTTTACCTTCAACATCATACCGGATATTCCTAAGGCCGGCGAAAGGGTTTATCTCTATCAGACGTCAGTCGTCCACGATCCGGGCGTCATCATCGACACCGTCTGGGATTTCGGCGACGGAAGCGAGCCGGGCAGGGGCCAGTTCACCAGCCACACTTATGACAGCGCGGGCCGCTACGAGGTTACCGTCACCGTCAACGACGATAAGGGCAACGCCGTTTGCTATCGGCGCGCTCTGTGGATAAAATAAAAAGGAGGAATCAAAATGGAAAGAATCAATGACAAAGGCAAAGTCAGCGTATGGAACATCCTCAAGTTCGGCGGTGCTTTCGTCGGCCTCATGATCGGCGCCGGCTATGCCAGCGGTCAGGAGACGCTGCAGTTCTACGGCGGCTACGGCCTCTGGGGCATCCTCGGCATGCTCATCCAGCTGGGACTGTATATCTGGCTGATCCCGACCCTGCTCGGCTTCGGCTACGACACCAAGACCGGCATGCCGGAAAGAGGAAAGTATCGCTGGTACTGCGGCAAGTACATAGGAACCTTCTTTGACATCTTTGTTCCTATCTACCTGATCGGCGTTATGTCGATCATGATCGCCGGCGGCAGTACCATACTGCTCGACTACTTTGGCGTACCGAGGATGATCGGCGCGGCGCTGATTTCCATCGTCGTAATGTTCACCTACCTGGCCGGCTCCAACAAGCTGATCAGCATCGTCGGCAGCTGCGGAATCTTCATCATCATATTCCTGTTCATCGTCATCGCTTACGGAATCATCAGCGGCCCGGATCTGGCCGATGCTAACGAACTGGTAGCGGAATATGATGTGGCGGTCGGCGCTCCGACCTGGTGGATCGCCCCGTTCATCTCGATTTCCTACTGCGTATCGACCAGCGTGCCTTTCTTCATCTCGATCGGTGCTGACGCGCAGTCGAGAAGAGAAGCGACCCACGGCGGTCTGTGCGGCGCGATCATGATGGGCGGCATCGGCGTGCTGTTCCTCACGGCTCTTTTGGCCAACATCGACGCCGTGCATGACGCAGAAATCCCGACCCTGGTGCTGGCATCTTCGCTGCATCCGATCTTCGGCAAGCTCTACGCCGTGCTGATCCTGCTGGGCATGTATTCGACGGCTACGCCGATGATGCAGATGTCCTGCGATGCCGTACCGGTAAAGAACAAGAGCCAGAAGCTCGTCGTGGCCATCATCGCAGCCATCATCGGCACCATCGTCGGCCAGTCGACCTTCTCTGAGCTGATCAACGCGCTCTACCCGGTAACCGGCTGGATCGGCCTCATCTTCCTCATCTGCCTGCTCGTAAAGCAGATCATGCTGCACAGGGAAAAGAAAGCCGCGCTCGCCGGCGCTGCTCCTGCCGCTCCTGCCGCTGAGCCTGCCAAGGCCGAAGCCGCTGCGGAAGAAGAAAAATAAGCTCAGTATCAATAGTTTGTGGTCAAAGAGACTGTCCTGGTACAGTCTCTTTGCCTAAGGAGAAAGCTTTCAGGAGGAGAACATGAAATACGAAAAGCTTTTTACGCCTGTTTCTATCGGCAAGGTGACCATCAAGAACAGGTTTGCGATGGCGCCGATGGGGCCGCTGGGACTGGCGGACGCTGACGGCGGCTTTAACCAGCGCGGCATCGATTATTATGTGGAAAGAGCCAAAGGCGGCACCGGCCTGATCATCACCGGCGTGACCTTCGTCGACAACACAGTCGAGGAGCACGGGATGCCCAACTGTCCTTCGCCGACTTATAACTCCGTCCACTTCGTGCGCACCGCCCGCGAGATGACCGAGCGCATCCACGCCTACGACGCCAGAGCGTTCCTGCAGATGTCCGGCGGCTTCGGGCGGGTGACGATTCCCACCAACCTGGGAGAATATCCGCCGGTGGCGCCTTCCGCCATTCCACACCGCTGGCTGGACAAGATCTGCCGCCCGCTGACGACCGCGGAAATAAGAAGCATCGTGCGCGCTTTCGGCGACGGCGCTTTCAACGCCAAACGCGCGGGCTTTGACGGCGTGCAGATTCACGCCGTCCACGAGGGCTATCTGATCGACCAGTTCGCCATCAGCCTCTTCAACCAGCGCGACGATGAGTACGGCGGCTCACTGGAAAACCGCCTGCGCTTCGCCCGCGAAATCGTGGAGGAGATCAAGAGCCGCTGCGGCGCAGATTTTCCTGTCACGCTTCGCTTTTCGCCGAAGAGCTTTATCAAGGATCTGCGCGAGGGCGCGCTGCCGGGCGAGGAGTTTACAGAAAAAGGACGCGATCTTGCGGAAGGCCGCGAGGCGGCCCGTCTGCTGGCCGGCTACGGCTATGACGCGCTGGACACCGACGTGGGCAGCTACGACGCCTGGTGGTGGAGCCATCCGCCTATGTATCAGGAAAAAGGTCTTTACCGGCCTTACTGCAAGATCGTCAAGGAGATCGTTTCCGTGCCCGTCCTCTGTGCCGGTCGCATGGATAATCCCGACATGGCGCTGGCGGCCGTTGAAGAGGGCGTCTGCGACATCGTCAGCCTCGGCCGCCCGCTGCTGGCTGATCCTGATTACGTCAACAAGCTGCGTCAGGGCCGGCCGCAGGACATCCGCCCCTGCATCTCCTGTCAGGAGGGCTGCATGGGCCGCATCCAGGAATATTCGGCTCTCAACTGCGCCGTCAATCCGCAGGCTGCCCGCGAGCGGGTGAGCGCTTACGCGCCTGTGCTGCGGCCAAAGCACGTGATGGTCATCGGCGGCGGCCCCGCGGGCTGCGAAGCAGCCCGCGTGCTGGCGATCCGCGGGCACAGGCCGGAGCTGTTTGAAAAAGCGGATCGCCTGGGCGGCAATCTGATCCCGGGCGGGGCGCCTTCGTTCAAGGAGGACGATCTGGCTCTGGCGCGCTGGTACGAAACGCAGCTTGGAGAGCTGGGCGTGCCGGTGCACCTCGGCGCCCGCGTGTCTGCGGCTGATGTCTGCCGCGCCACGGCTTCTGCGCCGGCTTCTGCGTGCAAACCTTTTGATGCGGTCATCGTGGCGACCGGTTCTGCGCCGAAGCGTCTGCCGCTCGGCGATGACGAACGCGTCTATACCGCCGCCGAGGTGCTGCTGGGCGAGAAGGACTGCGGCCGCCGCACGGTGATCGTCGGCGGCGGCCTGGTCGGCTGTGAAACCGCGCTTTTCCTGGCACAAAAGGGCGTTGAGGTGACCATCGTCGAGGCGCTCGACAAGCTTCTGGCTGTCAACGGCCCGCTGTGCCATGCCAACAGCGAAATGCTGGAGCGGCTGATTCCGTTTAACGGCATCCGCGTCATCACCGGCGCCAGGGTGCAGAGCTATTCTGACGGTTTCCTGCGCCTCACAAAGGGCGGCGATGATGCGCAGAATACTGAGCTGGCGTGCGACAGCGTCATTCTGGCGGTCGGCTACCGTGAAGAAAACGCGCTTTACGAAGAGCTCAAGTTTGCGGTGCCGGAGATATACCTGCTGGGCGACGCGCGCCGCGTGGCCAATATAATGTATGCCGTCTGGGACGCCTTCGAGGTGGCAAATTCCATATAGCTTGATATAGCCGCCGGTAGCTCGTGATAATTCGTGACCGCCGGCAGCGGTCGCATGGAGAAGGCCGGAAGATATTTTTCTTCCGGCCTTTAGACTGCGGGCAAGCCCGGATAATGGTGAATGTTGTATTTTTTTCTTCATAACAAAAAAACTACAACAATTAAGCGTCAGTCGGACCGTTTTTGAGAGTGCCGTGGTCGCAATGTTGTAAAATCTTGCAACTTCATGCCGAAATTACAACCACGATGTTGTAACCATTGCGAGTCTTGTAAAAAAATACAACATCGGCTGTTTTTACCGTCCGTGTGGGTGCGGTTCAGCGCGAAAATGTTGTAATAAAAAGCAATATCGCCCTTTAATTACAACATAAGGACGAAATGGCCACGCAGTCCGGTGTTGTCTGTTTTGACCCGGACGCCGCAAAAAGCCAACATTTCCTCCCATTTTCACCCATTTTACGGCCTTTCGGGAGCCGATGTTGGCTTTTTGAAAGCTCCATGTGATTTTAGACAACAGTTTTCCAAAAAACCGTTGTCTGTTTTTGTATCCGGCAGGTAAAAAGCCAACATCAGCCGGATTTAGGGCTGGCGGGGTTTTCTGCGGCGAGATTTGTTTGCAGTGGAACTTGTCACAAGCTTGAGGCTGGAAGTTTTTTCCTTCTAGCCTCGTCTGCTGTATGCCTAGGGCGCGATCTCCAGGTTGGCGCCGCTCTGGCGCAGCTCGACCAGAGTTTCATCCGGCGTGAGGGTGTCGGTGATCAGCAGATCGACGTCGCGGAAGTCGCACATCTTGTAAAAGGCGTTGCGCGTGAATTTGCTGTGGTCGATGAGGGCGATCGTTTTGCGCGCCTTCCTCATGTAGGCGGTTTTCAGCGTGTTGATCGCATTGTGCTCGTTGGAAATGCCGTATTGCGGGTTAGCGCCGTCGCAAGAGCACAGGAAGATGTCGATGTTGGTGATCTTGTTGATGAATTCCTCGGCGAAATCGCCTGATGAAGAGCCGTCCTTGGTAAGAAAGCCGCCCATCATATAGATCTGGTTGTGCTCGTGCTTAAGCATTTCCTTGGCCGAGAGCACATCGCTACAGATGATGATGAGCTGCTTTTTTTCCTGCAGCAGCGAGGACAGCTCGAATATCGTCGAGCCTGCATCGAGGGCGATAGTGCTGCCGTCGGGAATATATTTGACAGCCGCGGCGGCGATGGCGGCTTTGCTGCTGCGCGAATGAGTCTGGCGCAGGGCGAAGGGCAGCATGCTCACGGGTGCGCCGGCGGGAAGCTGTGCGCCGCCGTATTTCTTTTCCAGCAGGCCCTGGTGTTCAAGCTGCTTGAGGTCGCGCCTGATCGTGGCAATTGAGACATCAAACTGGCGGGCCGCGGCGGCGGCATTGAGATAGCCCTGATTCTGTATTATCTCCATTAACTCTTTTTGTCTGGCGTATTTCACGATATTCTCCTCCGCTTCTCTTCTTTCTTGTTAAGATTATAACCCATATCTGCTTTAATTAAAAGAACTTTAACAACAAAAAGTTTAAATATTAACATAATATGAACATTATTCCTTAATTTAGCACAAAAAACTTACATAATATTAACTAAATGTTGACGTTAAATGCCGGCAATGCTATAATAATTGTAATAATTTTAGTCAGTTAAAGCGCAACAGCGCGGGCGGCCGCAAAGCCGGTCGCCAGCCGCAAAACCGGTCGCCAGCCGCAAAGCCAGCGCCGCCGGTCGCCAGCGGCCGGCACGGAGGAATCATGTCAGCATATTATCTGGGAATCGATCAGGGAACGACCAATACGACCGCCGTGATTGCGGACAGCAGCTTTCGCGTGGTAGCCAAGGCTTCACGGGCGCACAGGCAGATCTATCCGCAGCCGGGCTGGGTAGAGCACGACCCGGAGGAGGTGCTCGCCAACGTCATCGCCGCCGCGGCCGAGGCTATCGCCAAGGTGCCGGGGCTCACACCTTCCGGCATCAGCGCCATGGGGCTTGACCATCAGGGCGAGACCTGCGTGATCTGGGAAAAAGAAACAGGACGCTGCGTGTATAACGCCATCGTCTGGCAGGACAGGCGCACAGCCGACGAAGCTGACCGCTACAAGCGCGAGCAGGGCGAGAGGATCCGGGAAATCTGCGGCCTGCTGCCGGATGCCTATCACAGCGCAACCAAGCTGAGATGGATCATGGACAACGTTCCCGGCGTACGCGAGCGTGCAGCCAGAGGAGAGCTGCTGGCCGGAACGCTCAATACCTGGATTTTCTACCGCTTAACAGGCGGCAGGAGCTATGCCACCGACGTCAGCAGCGCCGGCAGCATGATGCTCCTTGACATCAACACCATGGACTGGAGCAGGGAGCTGATGGAGCTGACGGGTATTCCGCGCGAGATGCTTCCTGAAATCGTAGATACCAACCACTTTTATGGATATACAGAGCCGGACGCCTTCCTGGGCGTGAGCATACCGATAGCCGGCGGCATTACCGACAGCCCTTCGGGCATGATCGGCGGCGGCTGCGTGGGCGAGGGCGTGCTCAAGACCTCATATGGAACCGGCAGCTTCATGCACTTTCAGACCGGCGCCAGGCTGGTGCGTTCGCAGAAGGGTCTTTTCACACGGACGTGCTGGAAGCTTTCCGGGCAGCCGTATTTTCTGCTTTCGGGCGCCTCCTATGTGGCCGGCGGGGCTGTAACCTGGCTGCAGCAGATCGGCCTGATCGACGATCCGCGACAGACCGAGCAGCTGGCATCCTCAGTCAGCGACAGCGGCGATGTCTACTTCGTGCCCGCCTTTTCCGGTCTGGCCACGCCTTACTGGGATCAGTACGCCCGCGGGACGATCGTCGGTCTCACCGCCGCAACCGGGCGCGCGCAGCTGGTACGGGCGGTGCTCGAATCGCTGGCCTATCAGGTGGCTAACTGCTACCGGGCCATGCGCGAAGACGCCGGCATCGACAGTCCTGTCATGAGAGCCGACGGCGGCATGGTCGAAAACAGCTTTCTCATGCAGTTTCAGGCCGACATGCTGGGAATCCCGGTCGAGGTGCCGGAAGAAAAGGAAACCTGCGCTTTCGGCGCGGCCTGTCTGGCGGGCTACACCACGGGAGCGCTCGATTCGCTGGAAAGCCTGCGTCAGAAGGTAAAAGTCAAAAGCGTATACGAGCCGCGGATGTCTTGTGACGAGCGGGAAACACGCCTAGCCAGATGGCGGCAGGCCGTGGACAGAAGCCGCAGCTGGGCGCCGCACGGCGAATGATAAATGACATAAACAAAAGGAGTAGCAAATGAGAGAAGAATACTGCGACGTAGTGATAATCGGGGCGGGGCCGGCCGGTCTGGCCGCTGCCCAAAGCGCTGCCAAAAGCGGAGCCGGCCGGGTCATCGTCATAGAAAGGGATACCCACACGGGCGGCATACTGCAGCAGTG
>CALWNX010000038.1 GCA_944382925.1 uncultured Clostridia bacterium
GCCTGATACTGCATGATCCACTGCCGAAGTGTTTCATGAGCTACACCAGCCTCTGCTGCCGCACTATTCAATCCCACATCTCCATTCATATATTTGAGGATAATTTTTACCTTCTCTTCCAGACTTAATTTTGACTTTTGTGACATGACAATGCTCCCTCCATGTTTGACTGTGTTTTTTCTTTTTCACTGTCTCTCATAGGGGGAGCATATCAGGCGTTAGCAGGGGCTGGCAACGGCGCAAATAGCGTCAAAGTCCCGTAAAATGACTATTTTTACCGTTGTTAGAGACTTTTCTGTCAAAGAAGCACGACGGATCATTATTTACACAAAATACACTCCTGCTAAATATGTCCTGAATTGCCGTCTGGCAGGGGTCTCCCCTGCTAAACAGCTTAAATATAACGACTCAACAGGGGTGACGTCGATGGAGGCCGTCGATGAGGGCAGTCGATGGGGCCGTCGATGGGTGCCGCTGCTGAGCGTCACCGCTGAGCGCCGCCGAAGGAACGTCACCGCTGAGCGCCGCCGAAGGAGTGCCGCCGCTGAGCACCGTAGCAGGGGTGCCGCCGCTTGGTGACTTTGTCACTGTTTTTTGCTGCGAAATAGTGTATCTTAAAGAAAAGCAAAAAGGAGGTATTAAAATGAAGATGATAATAGATGAAAAGCTCAGAGAAATTGCCGAAGCTGACGACGAAAAATTCATTCAGGTCTACACAAAAATGTGCAGCAGCTGAGCGGGTTCCTTTATTGAGGTACTGGCAAGGTTTGTCAGCAGAGAAGACGCCGCCAGGCTTACAAGAGCCGGCTATGAAATCGAGGATGCAGACGGTCTTTCGATCCTGCTGCCCCCGGATGGTATCGCGCTCAGCGACAGAGTGCGCTTCAGTCTGTCAAAATTTTTCTGGCTGAAGAAAATAATGGTCGAAGGCATCAGGGCTTACCGCGCATGACCAAAAAAGGCACATCAGTTAAGACGCACCTGACCACACAAAAACGAACGGGCTTATTGCTTCAACAGCAACAAGCCCGTTTATTGTAATAATATAAGTTCAGTCTGCGATCATCGCCAGCCCTTGCTCGAGGCTTTCCTTGTCGATCGCGCCTACGGCTCTGGCCGCCAGATAGCCCTCGCTGTCGATAAAATATGTCGTCGGAATCGAATATGCTGCGTAGGTGTTGGCAGCCTCGCTTTCCGTATCGTAGAACACCGGGAAGCTGTAGCCCTTTTCCGCAATGAATTCCTGAGCGCTTTCGAGAGTCTCGCGTCCGCCGGTCACATTGACCATCATGAAATGAATCTCTTCGCCCCTTTCCCGGTATACCTCTTCAAAATCAGGCATCTCCATCTGGCACGGCCCGCACCAGCTGGCCCAGAAATTGAGCACGATCGGCTTGCCGAAATAGTCCGAAAGTCCGACGCGCTCGCCGCTTGCATTGTATACGGAAAAATCCGGCGCCTTGAGCTTTTCCTGCTCCTGCGCCTGGCCCTCTTCTTCCGTCACCTGCGGCTCGTCTGCGGCTTCCAGCTGATCAGGCGCCGCGTCTCTAGACAGCTGGCCGTAAAGCACAGCCGCTCCCGCAATTAATACGACGAAGGCCGCCGCCCAGATCACAAGCGTCTTTTTATTTTTCATAAAGCTCCTCCCTTTTGCTTCAGAAACGCCGGCCCGGCAGCGCCGCTTCCGTCAAAGCGCTAACCCAGCAGCGCCAGCATCCTGCCCATCGTGCCGGTCGCCATCAGGATTCCGGTGATAACTAAAAGTCCTCCGCAGACAAGGTTAATAATGTGATAGTTCCGCTTGATCCAGTCGAACGCCGCTTTGAGCTTTTCGATCAGAACCGCGCTGATGAGAAACGGTATACCCAGGCCCAGAGAATATGCCAGCAGCATGAACATTCCTTCGACCACATGCCCCTGCTGGGAGGCCAGCATCAGCGCCGAACCCAGAAAAGCGCCTACGCACGGCGTCCAGCCGATCGAAAAGATCATGCCGAAGACCAGCGCCGAAATGAAACCGAGGTTTTGTGTATCCACGCTGCGGCTGCTGCCCTTAAAAAGCTTCAGGTTAAAGAAGCCCATAAAGCTTAAACCAAACAGAACTACGATCGCGCCGGATACGATGTTGACCGCGGTCTGATATTCGCGCAGGAAGCTGCCGACCGTCCCGGCCAGAGCGCCCATGGCGACGAAAACGACCGTGAATCCCAGCACGAAGCCGAGTGCACATTTGATCGTGCGCCTCGTTTCCCGCTGTGCGCCGCCGGCAAAGTACGATATATATATCGGCAGCATCGGCAGCAGGCACGGCGAAATGAAAGTGATTATACCTTCGAGGAAGGAAATGAGATATTGCATTAAACCTCCAGCTCTCCTTTGTAATCGTTGATGCCGCCCAGATCCGTCACATCCTCATAGCCTGATCTGATCAGGAAGGCGGCCGCCCGGTGGCTCCTGCCGCCGCTCAGGCAATAGATGAACAGCGGCGTCTTCTTGTCCGGCACTTCATCCAGCATTTTGGCCGCCATCTGCACGGGAATATTTCTGCTGCCGGGAATCCGTCCCGTCGCGTACTCTTCTTCTCTTCTTACATCGTAAAGCACCGCGCCCGGAGTCTTTCTGAACGCTTCGACGCCCTGATTGATTTCCATAGTTTTTATTTCTGCCATGTTGACTCTTCTCCTTTGCTGTATATTTTACCTTATTTTGCACATTTTGTCGGTGACTAAATCACGGAAGCCCCGCCATGAGGCGGGGCCCGAAATTGTGGAGCGAGTGAAGGGAATCGAACCCTCATGACCAGCTTGGGAAGCTGACGTTCTGCCACTGAACTACACCCGCAGGTTGCTAAGATTATACCATCTTTTCTGTTTCTGCGCAAGAGGGCAGCAGGTGTCAGCAGGTCGTTTTTGTCCAGCCACTTCCGAATAAGATGCGGCAGAGCCGCGCTGTTTATCTTCCTCGTCTATGTAAAGATTGGCCGGAAGTTTGGCAATCTCAATCATTTTCCCTTTCTCCTTTGCAGATCTCTTTAATCACAGTGTAAATCCAATCCGTCGCTTCGGCCCCTTCTGCAAGGAGCGCCGCCTTTTCATCTTCATTCAGCCTGCGGGAAAGCACCCGTATGGTTTTTTCGTCCACATGTTCTTT
>CALWNX010000039.1 GCA_944382925.1 uncultured Clostridia bacterium
ACCGTGAGGGTGACCAAGGATGATGATAACAAACTCAATGCCGAGGTAACCTACACAGTAGACGGCGACGAAGTGGAAAAGGCGGAGTTTGACAACATCTACACTCTGCCGGAGCCGGTGGACACGGAGCTGCTGGTAAGCAAATGGCTCAGAGATGCGGCTGAAAACGAAATAAACTTTGGCGACAGTATCTTTGAGTTTGAGATTGAGCCGCAAGGCGAAGCGCCTGCGCCTGAAAACTTGACCGTTGCAACCGATGCCACCGATGCGGCCCTGCAGGAGCTTTCCTTCGGCAGGATCCACTTCGACAAGGATGTCGGCCTGACGGCTGGCGCAGAGCAGGTTTACACTTATATCATCCGCGAAATCGCCGGTGATAATCCAAGTGTTACCTATAATACCGCCGAGGTTACCGCCGAGATAACGGTAACCAAGACGGATGAGAACAAGCTCGCGATCGCTTCCATAGAATACTTTGACGAGGAAGGCGCCCTGATAGCTGAGGGCGAAGGACAGAGCGCTGTCGTGGAGAATCTTTACACGGCGCCTGAGCCTAGCGAGATCGTATTCGAGCTGAAGAAGATTTATGAGGGGCACGAGCTTGCAGGCGGCGACTTCGAATTTGAGCTCGTCGACGAGGACGGCAATGTGCTTCAGACGGTGACTAACGATGCAACAGGACATGTTGCCTTTGCACCTGTCATCTTCGATGAAGACCCTGGCAAAGCGACGCTTTCATACGGATTCACCATCAGAGAGAAGAATCTCGAAAATCCAAGTATCACATATGATGGTGAGGAGATCTCCATCGTTGTCGAGATTTCTAAAACGGGGGATAACGTATTGGAAAGTGTGGTAACATATACGAAATCTGCGGAGGATGTGACGCTGGAGCCGTACTTCAGGAACTCGTACACTGCACCTGAGCCTGTTGAAGCGGTGATACAGCTGCACAAAACGTATATGAACGGCGAGCTTTACGGAAATGATTTCAGATTTATGCTGATGAACGATGAAGGCGTCGCTTTGCAAACCGTTGCCAACGATGAAAACGGCAACATAGTCTTTGCTCCGCTCATCTTCGACGAAGATGTAGAAGGAAAAGACGGCGTCAATGTTTACACCTTCACCGTGCGTGAAATCAACGAAGGCGAGAAGTATGTCACCTACGATGAGCGTCTCATAACAGTGCAGATCACTGTTTCCAAGGACGCCGAGAACAGGCTGATGGCTGCGGTTGAATACTTCGACGAGGACGGTGCACCGCTGGCAACGCCTGAATTTGTCAACGAGTTCACGCCGCCTGTCAAGACCGGTGATACGATGGCAAACAGCATGCTTCTCTACATGCTGCTGGCCCTGGGCGCCGGAGCTTCCGGCCTGGCCGCAAGACGCAGGTGCAGAGACGAATAGTCTTTACCTCGTAATTTCAAAAACCCTCCTGAGTTCATAATCCAACTACAGGAGGGTTTTTCTCATGAGCGCTTTGGCGGGGAGGTCGTTTCTCATGCGCGCTTCCGCAGGGAGTCCTTCGCGGGGAGCACGTTTCTCAACTTTTTATATTTTTCGAAAGCGCTGAGATGAATTTTGCACGAAAATTCACCGCTGAGCCGTGTTTTTGCTGCTGCTCAAGTTGAAAAAAGGCTTTTGCACTGCGAAAGGTGCGGCTAACAAGTTAAAAAGCGGGGCGAACGAGGGGTCAAATGACGGTTTGCCAGCGTGGAAATTGCGCTTTTCAACTTGCGACCGGCGCAAATTCCTAATTAGAGGAGAATTTTTTTGCATTTTTCAACTTGCGAAGAAGCAATTCGGCGAAAAGTTGAGAAACCTAAATTTCCGCTGAATTTTCCCTAAATTACCCCTCAATTTCCAACGCATTCATACGCGATGCGCGGCGAGCCGTCGTCGGTGTAGATGATGCCGCGCCGGCTGAAGCCGGCGCGCTCGATAAGATGCTGCATGATCAGGTTGTCTTCGTGCGTGTCGATGCGCAGATGCGCTATCTGCCGGCGGCTGTAGGCGATGGCTTCGGCGAAGATGCCGTGCGCCCGGCCGCCCGAGGCCAGCCGGTGGATAGTGCCGTAGAGCGAGTCGCTGAGCCAGAAGCCGCTCCGGGCAGGCGGGTCGCCCTCGCAGGGCTCGATGACAGCGTAGGTGGGGTCGGGACCGATGATGAGGGCGAAGACCCCGACGATCGTTTCGCCCGTTTCGCCGCCTTCTACGGCGCAGTCTTCGGCGCAATCTTCGCCCGTTTCACCGCGCGTGATCACATAAAGATGTCTCTTTTCTTCGATATCGTTTCTCAGCACCTCTTCGCGCGGAAAGGTATCGCCCCACTGTGAAGGGTTGCCGTTTTCTTTCATGAATTCTCTGGCCTTTTGGTAGACCGCCAGGATCTGCGGAAAATCAGCCATTTCAGCTTTGCGTATCATAAGTCGTCTCCTTTGTCTTTTGCTACACACATTTTAGCATCTGATGCGGGCGGGAGCAAGCTTTTACTGCACGAGCCCGTATTCCTTTAAAGTATCGTAGAGGATATATAAGGTCTTGTTGCTCGGCGGACACATCGGCAGCCGGTATTCTGCCGCACATTTGCCCATCATCGACAGAGCCGCCTTGACCGGCACCGGATTGACCTCGAGAAAGAGGGCGTCGATCAGCGGTTTGAGCGCGACCTGCTCGCGTGCGGCCGCCGCCGTATCGCCGGCGAGGAAGCTGCGGATCATGGCGGAAAAGCGGGCCGGAATGATGTTGGCGACGGTCGAGATGCAGCCGCTGCCACCAAGCGAAAGCACGGGCACGGTCTGATCATCGTTGCCGGCATAGAGGCTGAACGATTCGCCGATGCAGGAGGCGATCTCGCAGATCTGCGAGATGTTGCCGGAGGCTTCCTTGATGCCGGCGATCATGGGATGATCGGCGAGGATGCGCACGATGCGCGGCGAGATGTTCACGCCTGTCCGCGAGGGGACGGAATACATGATGACCGGCACGTGCACCCTGTCGGCTATCGTCTCAAAATGAGCCAGCAGGCCGGAATCGGTACATTTGTTGTAATAAGGCGTCACGATCAGCAGGCCGTCCGCACCGGCTTCTTCGAGAGAAAGCGAAAGCGAAACAGCGTCGGCGGTGCAGTTTGAGCCGGCGCCGGCGATGACCGGCAGGCGGCCGGATGCAAGATCGACAGCGAATTTGACCAGCTGCGCTTTTTCCTGCGCGGACAGGGTGGCCGCCTCTCCCGTGGTGCCGCCGATGACCAGGGCGTCTGCTCCTTGCGTTATCTGCCACTCGATGAGCTTGCCCATCGAGACATAATCTATTTTTCCGTCTTTGAAAGGTGTGATGAGGGCCGTTGCCGCTCCAGTAAATAAAGGCACATTAACACTTCCTTTCAGCATATATAAATTATTGTATTCACATCGCCTTATTTTGTTGAAAACAGCGGCGATAAGTGATACAATAAATTGTTATAAATCGAGAATTTTAATCAATATATAGCGAGGTATCATCTATGAAAGAAAAACTCAAGGTAGGCATTCTGGGCGGAACCGGCATGGTCGGGCAGCGTTTTGTCTCGCTGCTTTCTGCGCATCCCTGGTTTGAGGTAAAAGCTATCGCCGCCAGTGAAAGAAGCGCCGGCCAGGCCTACGAGGAAGCCTGCAGGGGCCGCTGGAAGCTCGAAACGCCGATGCCCGAGGCGGCCAGGAATATCAAGGTGATGAACGTCAAAGACGTCAGCGCCGTAGCGGACGAGGTGGATTTTGTCTTCAGCGCCGTCGATATGAGCAAGGAAGAGATCAGGGCCATCGAAGAGGAATATGCCCGCACGGAGACGCCGGTAGTGTCCAATAACAGCGCGCACCGCTGGACGCCGGACGTGCCGATGGTGATTCCGGAGATCAACAGCGATCATTTTGCCATCATTCCCGCGCAGAAGAAGCGGCTTGGCACCAGGAGAGGCTTTATCGCCGTCAAGCCGAACTGCTCGATCCAGAGCTATGTGCCAGCCCTGAGCGCCTGGCGGGAGTTTGAGCCATATGAGTGTATAATTACCACCTATCAGGCTATTTCCGGCGCCGGTAAGAATTTTGCCAGCTGGCCTGAAATGGTGGAAAACGTAATTCCATATATCGGCGGAGAGGAAGAAAAGAGCGAGCAGGAGCCGCTGAAGATCTGGGGCCATGTCGATCAGG
>CALWNX010000040.1 GCA_944382925.1 uncultured Clostridia bacterium
CGGCAAGGTCGGCTTCTCGCTCGGAAAATATTTCGCTGCAAACGGCGCGCGGCCGGCGGGCAAACCAACGCAGGAGGGCGCGCGGCCGGCGGATAAATCGTCGCAGGAGAGCGCGCGGCCGGCAGACAAATCGTCGCAAGAGAGCGCGCGGCCGGCAGACTGGCCGACAGGCAGGCCGTCAGGCAAACCAACGCCGGCAGACTGGCCGGCAAGCGCAGGGGCGCCGGAAAGCATCGAGGTTGCAGGCTATTACAGCCGCAACGCGGAGTCGGCGCGGGCAGCAGCGGAGTTTACGGGCAGTAGAGCATATGAGTCGTTAGCGGGTATCGTCAGAGAAAGCGACGCGCTTTTCCTCACCGTGCCGGACGGTGAGATAGAAAAGGTGTGGCGGGAAATGCGGGATCTGCCCATAAAAAATAAGGATATATGTCATTGCAGCGGTTCGATTTCATCGGCCGTTTTTTTTAATGCTGAAGAAAGAGGAGCATGCGCCTATTCGCCGCATCCGCTTTATGCCTTCAGCGACAGGGAAAACGCCTGGCAGGGGCTGGCAAAAGCCGCCTTCACGCTGGAAGGCAGCAGCCGCCGTTTAAAAGTCTGGGAGCAGACGCTGGCAGCGCTGGGGAATCCGCTTACCGTCATTGACAGCCGGTGCAAGAGCCTTTATCACTGCGCGGCGGTGATGGTCAGCAATCACATCGTCGCACTGGTGGACATTGCACTTGAGATGCTGGAAAAATGCGGCTTTGCGCGCCGGGGCGCTTTGCAGGCGCTGGCGCCGCTGATCAGCGGCAACGCGGCCGGAGCAGCAGCTAAGGGGCCAAAAGCCGCGCTGACCGGGCCGGTAGAGAGAAACGACGTGCAGACGGTGGCATCCCACCTGGCGGCGCTGGCGGAGGCGGGCATGACAGACGAAAGAGAAATTTACCGGCTTTTGACAGGCAGACTGACGGATATAGCCGCCGGAAAACATCCACAGCGCGATTACGAAGCTTTACGCAGGCTGCTGGCTGCTGGCGGCAGATTTTAATGAAGGAGGAAAAATGAGATGAAAAACACGGTGCAGACGATCAGAAAGCAGAAGGAAGAAGGCGACAAGATCACGATGCTCACGGCCTACGATTATTCCACGGCCAGACTGATGGACGAAGCCGGCATCAACATGCTGCTGGTGGGCGATTCGCTCGGCATGGTGATGCTGGGTTATGAGGACACGCTGGCGGTGACCATGGAGGACATGCTCCATCACACGGCGGCCGTGGCCAGAGGCGCAAAAGAGGCGCTGGTGGTGGCCGACATGCCGTTCATGTCCTATCAGACCTCGGTCTACGATGCCGTTTTTAACGCCGGACGGCTGATGAAGGAAGGACGCTGCAACGCCGTCAAGCTCGAAGGCGGAGCCTCCGTCTGCCCGCAGATCAAAGCCATCACCGAGGCTTCGATCCCGGTCGTCGCGCATCTTGGCCTGACGCCGCAGTCGGTCAATGCTTTCGGCGGCTTCAAGGTGCAGGGCAAATCAGAAGAAGCTGCCCGCAGGCTTCTGGCAGAAGCCAGGGCGGCAGAGGAAGCCGGCGCTTTCGCCGTCGTACTCGAATGTGTGCCGGCCAGGCTTTCCGAACTGATCACGAAGACGATCGCGATTCCTACCATCGGCATCGGCGCCGGAGCGGGCTGCGACGGACAGGTGCTGGTCTATCAGGACATGCTGGCGCTGTTTACGGACTTCAAGCCCAAGTTCGTCAAGCACTTTGCCGACGCCGGCAGCGTGATGCGCGCAGGCTTTGCAGAGTATATTAAGGAAGTGAAGGACGGCAGCTTTCCGGCGGAAGAACACAGCTTCAAAATCGATGACGAGGTCATCGCCAGACTTTACTAGGAGGGAATCTGATGAAAATAGTGACAAGCAAGGATGAGGTAAGACAGCAGGTCAGAGAGTGGCGGCGGCAGGGCCTCAGCGTGGGGCTGGTGCCGACGATGGGCTTTCTGCACGAAGGACACCAGAGCCTGATCGAGAGGGCGGCCGCAGAAAACGACCGCGTCGTGGTCAGCGATTTCGTCAACCCGACGCAGTTTGGCGCCGGCGAAGATCTCGCAAGCTATCCGCGCGACATTGAGCGGGACGCCCGCCTCGCGCAGCAGGCCGGCGCGCAGCTGATCTTTCACCCGCCGGCAGAAGAAATGTATGTGCCGGGAGCATCGACCTTTGTGGATATGCAGGGCGACATTACCGCCGAGCTCTGCGGCCGCACGCGCCCCACGCATTTTCGCGGCGTCTGCACAATCGTCGCCAAGCTGTTCAACATCGCAATGCCGGACCGGGCCTATTTCGGGCAGAAGGACGCCCAGCAGCTGGCGGTGATCAGAAAGATGGTGCGGGAGCTGGACTTTGATCTGGAAATAGTCGCCTGTCCGATCGTCCGCGAGGCCGACGGGCTGGCCAAAAGCTCGCGCAACACTTATCTGAACGCAGCAGAAAGAAAAGCTGCCCTGGTGCTCAGCCGCGCGGTGGAGCTCGGCAGCCGTCTGGCGGCAGGCGGAGAGCGCGATGCGGACAAGATCACCGCCGCCATGCGCGCGCTGATAGAAGAAGAGCCGCTGGCCCGCATCGACTACGTCAAAGCCGTCGATGCCGATACCATCCAGCCGCTCAGCCGCCTGCAGGGGCGTAGTCTGGTAGCTCTGGCCGTCTACATCGGCGACACCAGACTGATAGATAACTTTATTTTTGAGGAGTAAGCCATGTATCTGAACATGCTCAAGGGAAAGATTCACCGCGCCACCGTCACGCAGGCGGCGCTCGATTATGTGGGCAGCATCACTGTCGACGAGGAGCTGCTCGAAGCAGCGGGAATCCTCGAATACGAAAAGGTCCAGGTCGTCGATATAGACAACGGCCAGCGCTTTGAAACTTACACCATTGCCGGCGCGCGCGGCAGCGGTATGATCTGCTTAAACGGCGCTGCCGCGCGCTGCGTGCAGCAGGGCGACAGGATCATCATCATGTGCTACGCGGTGATGACGCCTGCAGAGGCCGCCGCCTGCCCGCCGCGCGTGGTGTTCGTGGACGGGGAAAATAAAATAAGCCGTGTTTCCCGCTATGAGAAACACGGCCAGCTGGCACCATAGCAGCGCCACACCTCAGACTGTAGACAAACTCCGCTGCAAGCAAATCTCGCCGCAGACAGCCACGGCGAGCCCAAATCAGCTCTATGTTGGCTTTTTGCCTGCCGGATACAGAAACAGACAACGTTTTTCCAAAAAACTGTTGTCTGAAATCACATGGAACTTTCAAAAAGCCAACATCCGCTCCCGTACGGCTATAAAATGTATGAAAACGGGAAAAATGTTGGCTTTTTGCTCTACTGAAGTCAAAACAGACAACACTGGCGGCCAATGCCATTTCGCCCGTATGTTGTAATTAAAGGACGATCTTGCTTTTTATTACAACATTTTCGCGCCGAACCGCACTTACACGGATGGTCAAAACAGCCGATGTTGTATTTTTTAGAGAAAGCCGCACTGGTTACAACATTTTGGTTGTAATTATGGCAGAAATGTGCAAGACATTACAACATTGCGCCCACGGCACTCTCAAAAACGGCCCGGCTGACACTCA
>CALWNX010000041.1 GCA_944382925.1 uncultured Clostridia bacterium
ACCCTGGGTGAGGCTGAGGATTTTGCCCGCGACTTTATCGACAATATCGACAGCCGCGATGATCTGCGCAACACCATTGTCATCGACAAGCTGATCATGAAATCCTGCAAGTCCGCAGTCAAGGCGCACGATCGCCTTTCAGACGAAGAACTCGTCGCTCTGATCAGGGAGCTTTCCTCCTGCGTCAATCCGTTCAGCTGTCCGCACGGACGGCCGACCTTCATCCGTCTTACTGAGCACGAAATAGAAAGATTGTTCAAGCGCGTATGAAAAAGCAGATTGTAGTGATCGCCGGACCGACAGCCGTCGGCAAAACAAAATTTGCCCTCAGAGCCGCCAAGGCGCTGGACGGAGAAATCGTCTCCTGCGATTCCATGCAGATATATAAATACATGAATATCGGCAGCGCCAAACCGAGCGCCGCCGAGCTACGCAAGGTCAGGCATCATCTGGTCGATTTCGTCGATCCGAGCGAGGATTTTTCCGTCGCCCGCTACCAGAAGCTGGCCAAAGAAGCCATCGCTGACATCTTGAGCCGCGGGAAAATACCCGTCGTAGCCGGCGGCACCGGGCTTTATCTCAATTCGCTGCTCTATGAGATGGACTTCAGCCAGGCCCAGAGAGACGAGCAGCTGCGCCGCACGCTGAGCGCCGAAGCCGAGCTGCTGGGAGCCGATTATCTCTACGAAAAGCTGCGCGCTAAGGACCCTGAGGCTGCATCCAGAATTCATCCGCACAATGTAAAGAAAGTGATCCGCGCGCTTGAAGCAGCCGAGCAGGGCAGGGGCGTGCGCGATTTCAGCGCCTGCAAAGAAAAATGTAAGGATTATGAAGCAATTTTAATCGGTCTGACAAGAAACAGAGACGAGCTTTATGATATAATAAACAAAAGGGTCGATCTGCTGGTAAAGCAGGGGCTTTTTGCCGAAGTCGAGGAGCTGCTTGACAGAGGTCTCAGCGAGGATGACATCTCCATGAAGGGGATCGGCTACAAGGAGATCATCGCCTGTTTCGACGGCATGTACACCAGAGAAGAGGCCCTCGACCTTATCAAGAAAAACACCCGCCATCTGGCCAAGCGTCAGCTCACGTGGTTTCGGCGCTATGAAGATATGCACTGGATCAACATCAGCGACTACAAAGACGAAGAAGCTGCGATAGAGGAAATGCTCACATGGCTGAAAAAGAAATCAGGCTGCACAATAAAAGTGACAAGCCCGACAACGTGATCAAAAAAGAAAACGACATCTTTTTGCAGTGCGAGGAACTGGAACGCCAGCTGCCTTCGTTTTTGCGCGGTTTTTTTGCCTACCTGAGAAGCAACGTGCTGCCGCTGACCAGACTTGCCTATCTGCACGATGTGCGCTTTTTCCTGCAGTATCTGATCAGCGAGACTGATCTGACGCAGGCCGGAAAGGTAAGAGATATAAAGCTTTCCGAGCTTGCTAAGGTGCAGGCTGTCGACGTCAACATGTTTATCGATTACTGCCGCCGCTACAAGGTAGAGACAGATCAGGCCGTATACATGTACGAAAATTCCAATAAGACGCTGGCGCGCAAAAAATCTTCCGTTTCCGTGCTTTTCAAATATCTTTACCGCGACGGTCTGGTGGAAAAGAATATCACCGACGGCTTTGATCCTATCCGCGTGCCGCGCCCGGGAGAGAAGGAGGTCAAGGCTCTGCAGGACGACGAGGTCATGGTCATGCTCGACGCCGTTACTGCGGGCACAGGGCTGACAGAGCGGGAGCACCTTTACTGGGAAAAGACCAGGCTCAGAGACAAGGCCATCCTCATTCTTTTCCTCACTTACGGTCTGCGTCTTTCAGAGCTGGCACAGCTGAACATCTCTTCCTTCAATTTCAGCCGGGGAGAGTTCAAAATATACCGTAAACGCGGCAAGGAATCGATCATGCCGCTGAACAAATCGGCTACCGCGGTTGTCACAGACTACATCGAGCAGGAAAGGCTCCCGGCCGAGAAGCTGGCGCCGGAGCACGCCGATGCGCTCTTTCTCTCGCTGCAGGGAAAGCGCATGACGGAGCGGCAGATCAGAGAAATGGTGAAAAAATACACTTCCATTGCGCTGCACACCTCGCGCAGAAGCGGCTACAGCCCGCACAAGCTCAGAGCGACCGCCGCTACCAGCCTGATCGGCCGCGGCAATTCGATCTACGATGTGGCGGCGCTTCTCGACCACGAGCAGGTGACGACCACGCAGCTTTACGCCAAACACAAGGCCAATGTCAAGCGCGATCTGGTCAGGGATATGGAATGGGAAGAAGAAAGGAAAAAGTAAATGCGTTACACAGAAGAATTGTTGCAAAAGCAATTTAAAATAGACAGCCGCGTGCTCGAGCTGGTCGCTGCGGCCGAAGAAGAGGTGAGCGGGCAGTTTGCCGAGCTTGATGACATCATGACCTATAATCAGTATAAGGTTTTAGACGCTCTGCAGAAAAACAAGCTCAGCGACATGCACTTTGGCTGGAATACCGGTTACGGCTACGATGATCCCGGCCGGGCTGCCATCGAACGCATCTACGCCAACGTCTTCCATACGGAAGCAGCCCTGGTGCGCCCGACCATCGTCAACGGTACGCATGCGCTGGCCATTACACTGCTTGGCATCCTCCGTCCCGGCGACGAGCTCATCTACTGTACAGGCGCTCCTTACGACACGCTGGAGGAAGTCATCGGCATCCGCGGCGAGGGAAACGGCTCTCTGCGCGATTACGGTATCAGCTATAAACAGGTCGACCTGCTTCCGGACGGTTCTATCGATCTTGCGGGCCTAAGAAAGGCCATCACGCCTAAGACGAGGATGGTCACGGTGCAGCGCGCGACCGGTTACGGCTGGCGCAAGGCTATCACGATCGAGCAGATCAGAGAATGGGCTGCTTTTGTAGCGGAACTCGATGAGACGATCATCAAGATGACAGATAATTGTTACGGTGAATTTCTCGATATAGCAGAGCCTACCGACGTTGGCGTTGATGTAATCGCCGGCTCGCTGATCAAAAATCCCGGTGGCGGTCTGGCGCTGACCGGCGGCTATGTGGCCGGCCGAGCCGATCTGATCGATAAGATCCAGTACCGCATGACCTGTCCGGGCATCGGCGGAGAGTGCGGGCTGACCTTCGGTCAGACGAGAACGATGCTGCAGGGGCTTTTTCAGGCGCCGAAGGTTGTCAATGGCGCCGTAAAAGGCGCGATCCTCTGCGGGCGCGCTTATCAGAAGCTTGGCTTTGCCGTCTGTCCGCTGCCCGAGGATAAGCGCAGCGATATAATCCAGGCCGTAAGGCTTAATAGTCCGCAAGCGCTGGAGTGTTTCTGCCAGGCGATTCAGGCGGCGGCTCCCGTCGACAGCCATGTGGCGCCGGTGCCGTGGGACATGCCCGGCTATGAATCTGAGGTGATCATGGCGGCCGGCGCCTTTGTGCAGGGTTCATCAATTGAGCTCAGCGCCGATGCGCCGATGCGCGAGCCTTATAACGTATATTTCCAGGGCGGTCTCACTTATGAGCATGCCAAATTCGGCGTCATCAAGTCGATCGACGCCTTGCTGAAAAAAGGTTTTATCAAGCTGTAGCTGCATTTTAAAAGGGTATTTGGAGTTTTATGAGCATCGAAAATCTAAAAGAAGAAAAAGCCAAGGATAAAAAGAACGTACTGGTATCTACGCTGAAGATACTGCTGCTTGTCGTGATCGTGGTGGGGCTTCCCGTCTATATCTACATCTTTCACGGCGAGTGGCTGTCTCAGTTTAAAAGCTTTGACGATATTATCGCTTATCTGCAGAGCTACAAAGTGGAATCGATTCCGATTTATATCGGCATCCAGGTGGTGCAGATAGTCATCAGCGTGATTCCGGGCCAGTTCTTCAACCTGGCGGCCGGTTATCTGTATACTTTCTTTCCGGCGCTCTTGTTTTCACTGACCGGCGCCTTTCTCGGCACGCTGATTTCCTTTATGCTGGCCAGGTGGCTGGGCAGCGATTTTGTACACCTGTTCTTCGGCAAGCAGAAAACGCAGGACTACGTTAAAAAGCTCAATTCCAAACGCGCCTATACTATCGTATTTCTCATTTATCTGATTCCAGGCATCCCCAAGGATATAGCCAGCTATGCCGCCGGCGTTTCCGAAATGAAGCTCAAGCCTTTCATGCTGCTTTCGCTCATCGGCAGAATGCCGGGCATGATGGGCAGCATCATGATCGGCAGCATGTGGAACAAAGGCGAGTATATCGGTATGGTAGTACTGGCGGTGCTGGCCGTCGTCGCTTTTTGTCTTTGCATAATCTTCCGCAAGCGCATCAACGCTTTTCTCGACAAGGCCTACGACAAGATCAGCCACTGAAGGCCGGCCGCCTGGGCCATGCGTGCCATCCACAGCGGATAGTAAGAAGGGGAGACGTGTATGCCGTCGCCTGCGTAAAGCTGGGGATTTTCGCGCAGTATTTCCGTATTATCGATGTATTCGGCGCCGATCTCGCTGCACATTTGCTGCACCTTGCTGTTGAACTCTTCCCATTTATAGAAATATCCGCCCGAAGCAATTTTGGCATCAGAAGGCTTAGGGATCGAATTGACATATATCTTGGTCTTGGGTGAAATCGCCCGGAACTTTTCTATTATTTCCCTGTAACGCTCGACGAATAATTCGGCGTCTCCGCTGAACATGCCCAGATCGTTGGTGCCGTAAGAAAAGAAGGCGAGGGGAGGGGCCGCTTCCGCCGCTTTCTTAACCATTTCGTCGCTGTTTAAAACAGAGCCACCGATACGGCAGTAGACGATGCTCTCGCTGAGGAAGCCGTAAGCGGACAGGCCGGAGGTGATGGAATCTCCGAGCATGATGCAGTCCTTGAACACAGCCTCAAAATTTATATCAGCGAGCGTTATCTGTCCCTCGTATATGCGTTGCGCCAGTGAAAGAGACGTATCAGCAGCCTGGCTTATGCTCTGACTTGCCGCCATGATAAAAGCATTGGGAGCATCTGTCAGATTGTTATCCTTATTTTTCTGCATGGCGTGCGTGATGAAAAATATTACCGCGCCGAGCGCGAACATGGCCACGATCAGAATCGCTACCAGCAGCTTATGTCCCGTATTTTTTGCCTTGACTGCTGAACTTCTCATTGATGTTTTACCTCTCTCGCATGTTTGAATTTTTAAAATAGAAAAGGCTGCCGGTCAAGGCAGCCTTTTCTCTGTAAAGGCTATACTGGATTATATTGTTTGGAGTTCTCTTGATTTTAAAAGCTAGGCTTCTTTTCTTTCTGCACCGAATATCTTTCTCAGAACGAGCAGTACGCAGAACATGAGCGCGAAGGCGATGATCAGCGAAATTGCCGCATTTCTTACGAAACCGGCGATTATGTAGCATACGCAGCTTACGGCAGCTACAGTTACGGCGTAAGGAATCTGAGTATTTACGTGGTTGATGTGGTAGCACTGAGCTCCAGCCGAGGACATGATGGTCGTATCGGAAATCGGCGAGCAGTGGTCGCCCATTACAGCGCCGGCCATACAGGCGGATATAGAGATGATCTCCATCTGCGCATCGTAGTTCTCGAATACAGCCATAACGATCGGGATCAGTACACCGAAGGTGCCCCAGGAAGTACCAGTAGCGAAGGCCAGTCCGCAGCCTACCAGGAATACGATCGCCGGCAGGAAGTTCATGAAGCTTTCGGCACTGGATTTAACCAGCTCGGAAACATATACGGCTGCGCCGAGGCTGTCCGTCATGGTCTTGATGGTCCAGGCGAAGGTCAGGATCAGGATGGCGGCGATCATGGCTTTAAAGCCTTCCGGAATCGCGTCCATCATTTCTCTGAAGGTGATGGTTCTTCTGAACATGAAGTAGATGACAATCACGATCAGCGACAGCAGCGAACCGAAGGACAGGCCGGTGGCAGCATCACTGTTGGCGAAGGAATCGATGAAGTTTGCTTCGCCGTGGAAGAATCCACCGGAGTACATGATTCCGCAGATGCAGAAGATGATGATGATGATTACAGGGATAACAAGGTCTATTACTCTGCCCTTACCGTCGTCTCTTACTTCTTTTTCAGCGTCGGCGTAAGGTCTCTCAGGAGTAGTATAGATGTCACCGTGTAAAATTGCATTGTCCTCATGCTTTCTCATCGGGCCGTAATCAATTCTCATCAGCGTGATGCCGATCATGAAGAAGATGGTCAGCAGAGCATAATAGTTGAATGGAATTGCGCTGATGAATACGCGGAAGCCCTCGCCTTCGCCAACGAATCCGCTGACGGCGGCGGCCCAGGAAGAAATAGGGGCGATGATACATACAGGTGCAGCTGTGGCGTCAATCAGGTATGCCAGCTTGGCCTTGGAAACCTTATGAGTCTCGGTGATCGGACGCATAACGCTACCAACGGTCAGGCAGTTGAAGTAGTCGTCTACGAAGATCAGGCAGCCGAGAACAACGGTAGCCAGCTGAGCACCGATTCTGGTCTTGATGCGCTTCTGTGCCCAGCGGCCGAAGGCAGCCGAGCCGCCTGACATGTTCATCAGGCAAACGATAACGCCCAGGATTACCAGGAATACAAGTATACCTACATTGTTTTCGTTAGCCAGGTTAGCAATAATTCCGTCATAGAGTACGTGTCTTACAGTTCCTTCAAAGAGATTGTAATCAGGGGAGCCGATAGAATAAAGGACACCACCGATAACAATACCGATGAACAGGGAGCTGTATACCTCTTTGGTTATCAGCGCCAGGCCGATAGCCACGATCGGAGGTACCAGCGACCAGAAGGTACCGTAAAGAGTCGGCAGGGCAGCTTCTTCTTCAGCTGCGAATGCCAGGACAGGACAACATGCTACTATGAGCAGCGCCAATCCAATGATCCAAACGAATCTTTGTCTTAAACTCTTCATAAAAATTCCTCCTTAAAACATAAGCAATATACCGATAGCCTCTGATAAGATTTTAACTTTTTTTTGCATTAAAAACAATACTTTTTGATAAAAAAAGGACGCTAAAGTGATATTTATGTGAATCTTAACAATTTATTTACGCGCGTACGCATGTTTTTGCTTGACTACGAACAAATATTCTGATATATTATAATCAGAACAGATGTTCAAGACGGTGGGAGGGAGTGTGTACCATAATGAGAACCTACAGAATAACGAGTAAATTCCGCTTTATATTCTTTGTTGCTTTGTTCTTTGTCCTGCTGACTACAGCAGCCAATCTGATGCTTGGCGCCGGTACCGCCGACAGTATGACCGTACCGCAGTACACCGAGCTTGAGGTCGCATCCGGCGATACGCTTTGGGCAATCGCGGACAGATACATGTCCGGCGACGACATTCGCAGATCCGTATATGAACTCTGTCAGCTCAACAATATCAGCGCCGATGAGCTTCAGGCCGGCATGACGATACTCGTTCCGTCATCGGCATACAAACAATAATTTTTTTCAGCTGATGACGTTTGATCCGATCTGTGTTATTATAGTTTTATCTATATAAAATATTTTTCAGAATACAGAAAGGATTATAAAATGGAACAATTTCAATACGTTTGTCCCAAATGCGGCAACACGGCTTACGAATCAGACCAGTTTCAGGCCACGGGCGGAAACTTCGCCAAGCTGTTCGACATTCAGAACAAAAAATTCTATACGGTGACCTGCACAAGATGCGGCTATACCGAATTGTACAAGGGTATGGCAGACGACGGCATGAACATCCTTGACTTTCTTATCGGCGGTTGATAAACCGCCGCTTTTTCTTTTTTGGGCTGTTTTATTTGTCGTATCTTTATATGCCAAGGGCAAAAAAAGTCGCTTAAAACGCAAAATAGAGCCTCGTTTTTTTAAATATTTCTTTTAGTACAGATTTCTCCGCCAGCCGTTGAAAATCATGCGGCGATATGATATTATGTGTGTACCATAAAATGACGAGCAGAAAGGAGGTGAAAAAATGAACGGCGACACAGCTTTAATCCTTAATACGCTAAAGGTAATACAAAGCGACATCGTAGCGCTCAAGGCAGATATGGCCGAGATTAAGAATGACGTTGCAGCGCTCAAGGCAGAGATGACCGAGGTCAAGAATGATGTTGCAGCGCTTAAAGCAGAGATGGACGAAAGATTCGATACAATGCAAAACCAGATGGACACCAGATTCGACGCAATGCAAAATCAGATGGATACCAGATTCGACGCAATGCATAAAGAAATGGGCGAAAGATTCGATACAATGCAAAACGATATGGATGCCAGATTCGACGCAATGCAAAATCAGATGGATACCAGATTTGACGCAATGCAAAATCAGATGGATACCAGATTTGACGCAATGCAAAATGATATGGATGCAAGGTTTGATGCAATACATAAAGAAATGAACGAAAGATTTGATACAGTAAATTGTGAAATAAAAGATATAAGAATGTACCTGGAAAACACTATCAACAAATCGATCCAAACAATTGCAGAAGGACATTTTGACCTTAACCGGCGTATAGATGAAGCTTTGGCACACAAATACTCACTGGAGAAAATGGAAGTACGCATGAATATTGCTGAAGCAGATATTAAGGAGCTTAAGAAAAAGATCAAGGGACAGACTGCATAAATCGGGCTGTCCCGATTTTCATAGCCATAACTATTCCCAAAATTGTGATTTTAGGAATAGTTATGGCTGGCCAAAAAAAACCTCCTGCCCCTGTTTCTCATACTGTCAGTCATTTTTATGACTATCCAGATAACTCTGCAATATTATTACGGCTGCCTGTTTATCGATAACTTTTTTTCTCTTTGCCCGCGAAACGTCGGCTTCTATGAGAACCTTTTCGGCCATGACCGTTGTCAGTCTTTCATCCTGCCACTCGATGCATATATTCTGCATGCCGCTGCTGCGGAGCTTGTTTTCAAGCATGGTTCTGAATTCATAGACTTTTTCCGTCTGCGGGCTGTCTGAGCCGTCAAGCCTTCTGGGCAGACCGATGACGACCGTGTCACACTCGTATTCTCTGATCAGATCGATTATTTTACCGGTGTCCTTTCTGATCCCCACCCTTTCCAGCGTCATGATTCCCTGCGCAGTAAAGCCCAGCGGATCAGAAACAGCGATGCCGACCGTTTTATCTCCTACGTCTAAACCAATTTTCCTCATATATTTCCTCCTGGTGCAATATTTTCTCCTCTTATTGGCTCGGATTAAGGCCGCAAGGGAAGATAGGACAAGATATTCTCCTATAATGATCTTTGTCACAGCGGCTAAGGGAAAACTTCGGTCAAGAAAAGTCTGATTGAGGAGAAATTCGCCTCTTGCAGCCTGTTTTTTTGCCTGTTTTGCCGGCAAATCAGCGGGCCATTCCCTTGCACGAGTGATCATGAACGAGGAGAGAAGAAAATTTTGTCCTCTCTTCCCTTGAAGACCAGGTTTTGGTCATTGAGCGGGAACCAAGGCAAGAATACTAGCATAAAATGGATTAAGGCAAGAAAGGAGAGCTGCGTTTGAAAATTGCTGCTCTCCTTTTTCAATCATGCCAAAATACGCCGTTTGCGGCGTGCGGCCTTGGTTGGCCGTGCCTGGTCTTGAGCCTGGCGACTTATTTATTCTACATTGATATACTCTCTGAGCATTTCCGCGACCAGCTCGTCACGATCAACGCCTTTAATCAATGTTCTGGCATTGTTATAGCTTGTGATGTATGACGGGTCGCCGGAAATGATGTAGCCAACAAGCTGATCGACAGGATTATAGTCCTTTTCCTTCAAGGCGTCGTAGACCTCCTTGAGGATCTGTTTGTTGGTCTTCTGATTTTTAAATGAGTCGAACATCTTAGTGCTTTTTTCCATCATTTATTCACCCCCACGCCCCTCATTATACTATGACAAAAGGCTTTCCGCAAGACTCAAAGCGTCTTTTATTTTGGAAATATCTTTACCGCCGGCCTGGGCCATGTCGGCCTTGCCGCCGCCGCCACCGCCGGCTGCTGCAGCGATCTGTTTGATCATCTGACCGGCATGCAGCCCCTTTTCTACCAGATCGTCTGTCAGTGACACGAGGAAAGTAACCTTCTCACCGTTGACCGCTGCAAACACCATGCATGTATTCTTGGCAGCGGCCTTGATATCATCGGACAGACCGCGCAGATCGTTGATACTGTGGTCTGTAAATTCTGCCGTAATCAGTTTCACGCCGTTTACATCCATGGCTCCGGCCAGGAGCTTGTCTGCTTCGCCTCCCATGGCCGCTTTTTTCAGCTCTTCAAGCTCTTTTTTCAACGTTCTGAGCTCTTCCGCGCTGGCAGCGGCTTTTTCGGCCAGAGTCTGCCTGGTGCATTTAAGGCTGGCGGCAGCAGCATCGATCAGCTTTTCATCTCTGACTGCTGCGGCCAGAATGCCGGCCGCCGTGACGGCTTCGATCCGGCGCACGCCTGAAGCGATACCGCTCTCGGAAAGGATCTTGAAAGCGCCCAGCTCGCCGGTATTTTTTACGTGCGTACCGCCGCAGAGCTCTATCGACCAGTCTCCGGCATTGACCACGCGCACCGTATCGCCGTATTTTTCACCGAAAAGAGCCATGGCGCCTGTTTGTCTGGCCTCCTCCATCGACATTTGCGCAACGCTTACAGGCAGGAATTCGTTGATTTTATCGTTGACCCTCTTCTCCACCTCGGCAAGCTGCTGCGGCGTAACAGCAGCAAAATGATTGAAGTCAAAACGCAAAACGCTGTCGTTAACGCTCGAGCCGGCCTGATGTACATGGTCTCCGACTACCTCCTGCAGCGCTTTCTGCAGCAGATGTGTAGCCGTGTGATTTCTGGCAGTCAGGTTTCTTCTGGCCACGTCCACCTGGCAGAAAACCTCATCGCCGGAGGCAATCGTGCCCTCGAATATCTCACAGGTGTGGACGATCACGCCGTCGTTCTTTTCTACCGCCAAAACGCGCGCCTTGCCGGTTTTGGTTGACATAATACCGTTATCGGCAAC
>CALWNX010000042.1 GCA_944382925.1 uncultured Clostridia bacterium
TTCCCGTCATTTTATCAACACTTTTTGTCCACCCTGTAAGTTCTCAAAAACAACTTAAAACCGCCATAGCCATTGAAATTTCAATAGCTACAGCGGTTTTTATCAACACTTTTTGTCCTATAACCCCCGTCTTCCTTTTGTCATCAGTTCTCATCCGGCAGCATCGCCAGATCCCAGTCCTCGATATTGGTGTGGAGCATGTGGTGCGACTGCTTGGAAAGCGGCTTTTCCAGATACTCCTCGTAGGTGAGCTTGACCGCCGAGTTTTCATGCGAAAAGCGAATATCGCTGGCCTTGTCAAGATCATAGAGCATGTGGCCGCGCCTGTCAGCCATTTCAACGCCATCGCGGAAAGGCTGGCCGCCGCCGCCCACGCAGCCGCCCGGGCAGGCCATCACCTCGACGAAATCATAGGAAACCTCGCCGGCGCGCAGAGCCTCCAGCAGCGCTCTGGCGTTGGCCAGACCGGTAGCAACGGCCACCTTGAGCTTGTTGCCCTTGAGATTGAAGGTCTGCTCGCGCCAGCCCTTTCTGCCGCGCACATTCTTGAAAGCGTCAGGCTGTGGATTTTCGCCGGAAACCAGATAGTAGGCCGATCTCAGCGCCGCCTCCATCGCGCCGCCGGTCGTGCCGAAGATTACGCCGGCGCCCGAGCCCTCGCCGAAGATCGAATCAAACGGCATGTCGGTCAGGTCTTCAGGTTTGATATTGTCGCTCCTGATGAAGCTGTCCAGCTCTCTGGTCGTCAGCACCAGATCGACGTCGCTGCCCTTGCCGGCATCGTTGACCTGCGGCACGGAGCGTTCATATTTCTTGGCTACGCAAGGCATGATCGATACGGAGAACACCTTGGACGGATCTATGCCCAGCTTCTGCGCGATATATGTCTTGGCCATGGCGCCGAACATCTGCTGCGGCGATTTGGCGGTGGAAAGATTTTTCACCATGTCAGGATACTGCGTCTTGACGAACCGCACCCAGCCGGGACAGCAGGAGGTAAACATCGGCCACTGGTAATCGCTCTTGTGCGCCAGACGCTCAAGGAACTCGCTGCCCTCCTCCATGATCGTCAGATCCGCCGAATAGGTCGTATCGAAGACATAGTCGATACCGATCTTTTTCAGCGCGCAGACCAGCTTGCCCATCGTGCTTTCCTCGTCACGCAGGCCGATCTGCTCGCCCCAGGCCGTGCGCACAGCCGGCGCCACCTGAGCGATGATGATCTTGTCGGGATCGTCGATAGCGTCGTTGAGGATGTCTCTGTCATCTCTGGCTCTCAGCGCGCCGACCGGGCAGTGAGTGATGCACTGGCCGCACAGCGAGCAGTCGCCGTCCTGCAAGTCGAGATTGTCCACCACACCGACCGTGGTGCGGTGGCCGGTTCCCTGCAGATCCCACACGCCCAGGCTCTGCACCTTTTCGCAGATCTGGATGCAGCGCATGCACTTGACACACTTGGAAGCCTCCCTGATCAGCGGCAGCTCGATGTTCCAGCGGTTTCTTTCGGCGATGTTCTGATAGTGATTCATGATGATGCCCATATCGTTGGCGATCGACTGCAGAGTGCAGTTGCCGCTTCTGACGCAGGCCGCACAGTCCGTAGCGTGGTCAGAGAGGATCATTTCGATATTTATGCGGCGCGTGCGGCGCAGGCGCGGGCTGTTGGTGATGACCTTCATGCCCTCGCGGCACTGCGTGTTGCAGGCGGTCACCAGCTTATCCATACCCTCTACCTCTACCAGACAGACGCGGCAGGCGCCGATCTCGTTGATCTCCTTGAGGAAGCACAGATGAGGGATGTGGATGCCGACGTTCTTGGCAGCCTCCATGATGGTAGTTCCCTCAGGCACCGATACCTTCTGATTGTTGATTATAAGATTTACCATTTCGTGTGCCTCCCTCCGCGGAACGAGCCGAAGCCGTGATAATCACAGCGCATACATCTGGAAGCCTCGTGCATGGCCTCCTCAAAGGTCATTCCGTATTCTATCTCGTCAAAGTCGCTGCCCCTCTGTTTGGCGTAGCGCTCTCTCATCTCGATTCTGCCGCCCGGGATGAAATCAGTGATCTCCGGCAGCGGAATGTCCACGTTGACCTCGATCACGTGGTTAAAGCCCAGATAGGAATCGATGTTGGCCGCCGCCACCTTGCCGGCCGCTACGGCGTTGATGACCGTCGAAGGTCCCGTCACGCAGTCGCCGCCTGCATAAGTGCCGTGGTTGGCGTCCACCACGCTGTTTTTGCCGGCCTTGATGTTGCCGCGGAAAACAGGGATGCCGTAATCCTCAAAGAACTGAATGTCGGTCGCCTGGCCGATCGCCGAGATGATGATCTGGCACGGCAGCTTTTCCTCGTTTTCGGAAGCATCCACCGGCCGCGGGCGTCCCGACCTGTCGGCCTGGCCGACGATCTGCGGCTTCACCCAAAGTGCGCGCACGTTGCCGGACTTGTCTGTCTCGATCCGCGAAGGAGCCTTCAGCTGGAAGAGGCTGCAGCCCTCGGCGATCGCTCCGTCGACCTCCTCCGGCAGCGCCGTCATGTCTTCCTTGCGCCTTCTGTAGACGATGCTGACCTCCGTCGCACCAAGACGCTTGGCGGTTCTGGCCACGTCCATCGCCACATTGCCGCCGCCGATGACTACGACCGTCTTGTTTTCAAAGTTTGGCATTGCGTCGTCGCCGATGCCTCTGAGCATTTCCACCGCCGGGATCACACCCTTGGCATATTCGCCCGGAATACCGATCTCCTTGGCATTGTGCGAGCCGATGGAAATATATGTAGCGTCATAATTGTCTCTGATCTCCGCGATAGCCTCCGGCGAGGAAATATCGCAGTTCAGCTTGCATTCCACCCCGGTAGAAAGGATGGCGTCTATGTCCCACTGCAGCCTTTCGCGCGGCAACCTGTAGTTAGGTATGCCGTATCTGAGCATGCCGCCCAGCTGGGCACGTTTTTCAAAGATGGTTACCTTGTGCCCCATGATGGAAAGAAAATATGCAGCCGAAAGGCCGGAAGGCCCGCCGCCGATAACGGCGATCTTCTTGCCGGTGTCGTCCATCTTCGCCGGTACCGGCACCTCGCCGCAGTGATCTACAGCGTAGCGCTTGAGGCCTCTGATGTTGACAGGCGCATCGACCAGCATGCGGCGGCATCTGCCCTCGCACGGATGCTCGCAGATCAGCGCGCAGACGGTCGGGAAAGGATTGTCCTTCCTGATCAGGCGCACCGCATCGTCGTAGCGCCCCGCCTTGAGCAGCGAGATGTAGCCCGGCACATCCACGCCGGCCGGACACATGGCCACGCACGGCACAGGCTGAGCCTGCGTCCTGATGCTGAGCGCGCAGGTGTGATTTTGATATGTGATTCAAAATCCTTTCTATAGCCGGCCAGACCGCGCAAAACCATCTTGGCGGCCTCAGAGCCGATGGCACAGTCAGCGGAAAC
>CALWNX010000043.1 GCA_944382925.1 uncultured Clostridia bacterium
TGATTATGCCTAAGAGGCACCTTTCAACTTGCGGACCGGCCAGATTGCAGAAAAGAGAAGAAAATTCCTGCAAAATTCATCTTGCGCCATGCGTTTTTTCAACATAGCGGTGAAAGCTAAAAATCGCGAGGCAGCGGGCTGTCTGCGGCGAGATTTGTTTGTCGCGGAGTTTGTCTACAGTCTGCCCGCCCCGCCCGCCCCGCGGGCGGGGCGCCGCGGGGCGCTCTTGACTGCACAACGATTTCTTGTATAATAATTAACAGCAGAAAAAAACGGAAAGAAAGGGTCGAAGATGGAAAACGGTTACAGCTACAGCAGCTACAGCGGTTACAGCGGTTACGGCAAAGACAGGGCAGACGGCAGAGAGCGGGGATTTTCTGCATGGGTGCTGACTTTTATCGCTCTGGCGGCGATGGAAGCGCTTTTCCGCGCCTTTACCGCAGGCTTTGGAGAAACGGCTTATCTGGCGCTGGACATCCTCATTTCCCTGCTGGCCTGCGCCTCGCTGGCCTCGCTGCTGTATTTTCTGCGCAGCCTGCCGCGGCTGATAGGGCGGATAGCATATACCATTCTCATGAGCCTGTTAATCGTCCTTTTCCTTTCCCAGGCAGTGTATTATCGGATATTTGCTACATATTACACCTTTTATTCGTTCCTGAACGGAGCACAGGTGACCGAATTCATGGGCACGATCTGGGATGCGATCTGGAGCGTCAAATTCCAGCTGCTGGCGCTGCTGGCAGTCGGCGCGGC
The DNA here is from genome assembly GCA_944382925.1 of uncultured Clostridia bacterium. Taxonomy (GTDB): domain Bacteria; phylum Bacillota; class Clostridia; order Peptostreptococcales; family Anaerovoracaceae; genus Fimisoma. Next base: position 754 of record CALWNX010000043.1, read on the forward strand.
GGCGATCACTCTGACCTGGCGCCGGGGACAGCGGCCTCGGAGTCCACGCCGGCTGCGGCTGGCGGTGGCGGGTCTTCTGTGCCTGCTTTTTCTGGGCCTTTTCCTCCTGATCAGCTCCGCGGAGAATGATGACCCGGCTTCGCCTTATCAGTCCCTCTACAGCAGTGGCGAGATCAAACCGGCCGTCAGAAGCGCCGGACTCATGGGAGCGATGGGCGTCGATGTCTGGAAGCTGGCGACGGGCTTTGAGCCCGACATCGGTGAGCTTCAAGACGAGGTGGTGGAAGTCGAGACTCAGCCCGACGACAATGTCATCGGCGGTCTTGACTTTGAAACCCTGGCAGAGCAGGAGGATGATGAAACTCTCAAAAGCATGGACCTTTATTTCAGCGGCACAGAGCCGACGGCGCAAAACGAGCAGACGGGCATCTTTGCGGGCAAGAACCTGATCTTCATCACTGCCGAAAGCTTTACGGATTTTGCCGTTGATCCAAAATACACGCCGACGCTGTATAAGCTGCTGACAGAGGGCTACAGCTTCACCAACTTTTATAACCCGGTCTGGAGTGTGAGTACGCTGGACGGAGAATATGTCAACCTGCAAAGTCTGCTGCCCAAATCAGGCGTCTGGTCGATGAAGGAATCGGCAGATAACTGGCTGCCTTTTACCCTCGGCAATCAGTTTGGCAGGCTCGGCTACGAAACCAAGGCCTATCATAACCACAGCGTCTATTATTACGATCGTGTCAGCTCACATCCGAATCTGGGCTATGAATTCAAGGGGCAGGGACGCGGCTACGAATTTGAAAACATCTGGCCGGAATCAGACGTAGAAATGATCGACAAGACGACGGCTGACTTTCTCACCGCGGACGAAAACGGAGAAATTGAACCCTTCCACGTCTATTATCTGACCGTCAGCGGCCATCTCAATTATAACTTTTACGGCAACATGATCGCCTACCGCAACCGCAAGCTGGTGCAGGATATGGAAATGTCCGATGCCTGCAAGGCTTATATGGCCGGAGAAATCGAGCTCGACCGCGCCCTTGAGCTGTTACTGACAAGGCTTGAAGAGGCCGGTGTGCTCGAAAACACGGTCATCGCCCTGGCGGGAGATCACTATCCGTACGGGCTGACAAACGACGAGATCAGCGAATTTAAGGGGCATGCGGTAGATGAGGAATACGAGCTTTACGAAAGTGCCTTTCTGCTGTGGACGCCGGGCATGGAGCCGCAGACGGTAGACAAGCTGTGCTGCAACATGGATATTTTGCCGACACTGGCTAATCTGTTTGGCCTTGAATACGATTCACGTCTGCTGATGGGCAGGGACATCTTCAGCGATAGTGAGGGCTTTGTAATCTTCCGCGACCGCGACTGGATCAGCGAACGCGGCACGCGCAGCGATCTGCTTGCAGCGGGCGAGGCGGAGGAAGCTTATGTGCGGGCTGTGGACAGCAAGGTGGCGAATATGTTTGATGTTTCGGCCCTGATCCTGGATCGCGATTATTATCGCTATCTCGCTCAACAGAGCGGGCTTGCCGCACTGAGCGGTGAAAAATAGCAAAACAAAGGCGCCGCCTTGTGACCGAGGCGGCGCCCTTGCTTGTTAGAAAGTAAACACCTGTTGTAACCAGGCAGCAAACAGTGAAACGAGAATTATATACATTCATTTGCCATAATTATTCTAACTTTCACTTTTATTATTGTAAAATACAATATTATCATATATAATATTTAGCGTATTCAATAATTATCGGCGCCGCCGGCGGGCGGCAGAAAGAGGAAACATGACTAACGCGGAAGTATACGCCTTTATCGCCATCTGCGAGGAAATGAACATTTCGCGGGCGGCCGAAAAGCTTTTCATCAGCCAGTCTTCACTGAGCACGCGCATCAAAACTCTCGAAAGCGAGCTGGGCTACCGCCTGTTTTCCCGCGGAAAGGGACAGCGCAGCATCACGCTGACGCCGGAGGGCAAGGATTTTCTCAAGCTGGCCCGCAAGTATGTGGACATAGTAGAGAAGATGTTCGATGTCGGCGGCCACAAGAAGACGCTGCGCGTATCGACGATCGAAAGCGTCAGCACCTTTATCATGATGCAGGTCTTTGAACGCTTCATGATCAGACAGCCGGAAATAGAGCTGGAAATCGAAGACCGCGATACCAAAGAAGCCTACGAAAGCGTGCAGAGCGGTTTTACCGATCTGGCCTTCTATTCCAACCTACGGCATTTTCCCAAGCTCAAATTCGTGCCGCTTTTTTCCGAAAACATGACGCTGATCTGCGAACCAGACAGCAGTCTGCCTGATCCCATCAGTCTTATGGCTCTCGATCTGAAAAATGAGGTCTACATACCGTGGTGCGACAGCTTTGAAGACTGGCACGGCAGCGTTTTCGGCAGCAGCCACAAGCCGTACATCAAGACCGAGCTCATCAGCCAGCTCGAGCACTTCGTGATGAAAAAAGACACCTGGTCGATCGTACCGTCGATGGTGGCCGACAGCATGATCAGAAGCGGCAAGGCCGCCCGCCGGCAGACGGTCGACAAGCTGCCGCAGCGCACGGTCTTTTATTCTTACAGCCCCGGCATGCGCAACAAGGAGCTCATCTATGAATTCCTCAGCTGTGTGCGTGAAGTAATCACCGAGCTGGGACGCGAAAACGTGGAGCTGCTCACCTAGCCGCAGGGCAGAAAGGAGAAAACATGGCTTTTACACATCTGCACGTTCATACGGAATACAGCCTGCTGGACGGAGCCGCCCGCATCGGCGACCTGGTTTCCCGCGCCAAGGAGCTGGGCATGAAAAGCCTGGCCATCACCGACCACGGCGCCATGTTCGGCGTGATCGATTTCTATAAAGAATGTAAAAAACAGGGCATCAAGCCGATCATCGGCTGCGAGGTCTATACGGCCGCCCGCAGCCTCAGCGACAAGGAGGCCGACCGCGACAAGTACCAGGGTCATCTGGTCCTTTTGGCCAAAGACGAGCAGGGCTACAAGAACCTGATCAAGCTGGTCTCCATCGGCTATATCAAAGGATATTACTACAAGCCGCGCATCGACAAGGAAGTCCTGCGCCAGCATAGCGAGGGGCTGATCGCCCTTTCCGCCTGCCTGGCCGGCAACATCCAGCACGCGCTGCTTTCCGGCAACTACGAGGCCGGAAAGCAGGAAGCGCGGGAGCTTAAGGAAATCTTCGGCCCCGGCAATTTCTACCTCGAATTGCAGGATCAGGGGTTGGAAGAGGAAGCCCGCATCAAGCCGGACATGCTCAGACTGAGCCGCGAGCTCGAGCTGCCGCTGGTGGCCACCAACGATGTGCATTATGTGCGCCAGAGCGACGCCGCTGCCCATGACGTGCTGCTGGCCATCCAGACCGCCACCAGCATCAACGACGAAAACAGGATGCGCTTCCCCAACGACGAGTTTTACCTGAAGAGCGAGGAAGAGATGCGGCGCATCTTCGCTTCCACCCCGGAAGCGATCGACAACACGCAGCTGATCGCCGACGCCTGCAACGTCGAGTTTCAGTTCGGCCAGTACCACCTGCCTGAATTCAAAGCGCCCGCCGGCAAGAGCAACGAGCAGTATCTGCGCGAGCTCTGCGACAGAGGTCTGGCGGAAAGGTACGGCAAGCAGGCAGATGAAAGCCTGCGCCAGCGTCTCGAGTACGAGATCGGCACCATCGTTTCCATGGGCTACGTGGAATACTTCCTCATCGTCTGGGATTTTATCAACTACGCCAAGGAAAACGGCATCATGGTCGGACCGGGCCGCGGCTCGGCGGCCGGCTCGCTGGTCGCTTACTGCCTGAAGATCACCGACATCGACCCGATCAGATACAACCTGATCTTTGAAAGATTTCTCAATCCAGAGCGTGTGAGCATGCCGGATATAGACATAGATTTCTGCTACGAGAGGCGGCAGGAGGTCATCGACTACGTGACGAGAAAGTACGGCGAGGACCGCGTCTGCCAGATCATCACCTTCGGCACCATGAAGGCCAAGCAGGCCGTGCGCGACGTCGGCCGCGCGCTCGACGTCAGCTACGCCGAGACGGACGCCATCGCCAAGGCGATTCCCTTCGACCTCGGCATGACGATCGACAAGGCGCTCAAGACCAACCCGGAGCTGGCTTCCATGTATGAGGAAAACCCGCGCGCCCGCCAGGTGCTGGACATGGCTAAAGCCCTGGAGGGTATGCCGCGCCACGCTTCCACCCATGCGGCGGGCGTCGTGATCTCCAAGGAGCCGATCGACGAATACGTGCCGCTCTATCTTTCCGATAAAGGACCGGCCACGCAGTTTACGATGAAGACCATCGAAGAGCTGGGTCTTTTGAAGATGGACTTTCTCGGCCTGCGCAACCTGACTGTGATCAGGGATGCGCTGGAGCTGATCGAACGCGACCACGGCATGAAGATAGATTTTGCCAGGATGGGCTACGACGATCCCGGCGTTTATGAGATGATTTCCCAGGGGAACACGCAGGGCGTCTTCCAGCTCGAAAGCCAGGGCATGACGCAGTTCATGAAGAGCCTGCGCCCGAGCTGCTTTGAGGACATCGTGGCCGGCATTTCCCTCTACCGGCCGGGTCCAATGGATTCGATCCCCAAATACATCGAGAACAAGAAGAATCCGGCCGCCATCAAATATGTACATCCGGTGCTGGCGCCGATCCTCGACGTTACCTACGGCTGCCTGGTCTATCAGGAGCAGGTGATGCAGATCGTGCGCGATCTGGGCGGCTACAGCTACGGCCGTTCCGATCTGGTGCGCCGCGCCATGTCCAAGAAAAAGATGAGCGTGATGCTGGAGGAAAAAGAATACTTTATCCACGGCAAGCTGGACGCGCAGGGCAATGTTGAGATCCCCGGTTGCGTGCGCAACGGCATCCCGGAAAAGGCCGCCGAGGAAATCTTCAACGACATGGTCAGCTTTGCCCAGTACGCCTTTAACAAGAGCCACGCGGCCGCCTACGCAGTGGTGGCCTACGAGACAGGCTACCTCAAGCTGCACTATCCGGTGGAATTCATGGCCGCCCTCATGACCAGCGTCATGGGCGACGCCAATCAGATTCCGAAATATATCAGAAACTGCAACGAGATGGGCATCGAGGTGCTGCCGCCTTGCGTCAACAGGAGCATGAAGAAGTTCAGCGTCGAGGACGGCAAGATCCGTTTCGGCCTGCTGGGCGTGAAAAACGTCGGTGAGAACGCCATCGACGCTATCATCAAGGCCCGCGAGGAAAAGGGCCTGCCGCACGACATCTTCACCTTTATTGAGCAGCTGGACATCGCGCAGATCAACAAGAAAGCAGTCGAAAGCCTGATCAAGGCCGGCGCACTTAGCTGCCTGTGCGAGAACAAAGCGGCGCTTCTGAGCGTGTATGAGGGACTGGTCGAATCGGCCCAGAACGAAAGCCGCAAAAATCTGGCCGGTCAGATGTCGCTCTTCGACATCGGCGGGGCAGAAGCGGCCCAGTCTTTGAGCGCAACGCTGCCCGACGTGGCTCCGTTTTCGCGCGACATCTCCCTGGCGATGGAGAAGGAAATGCTGGGAGTCTATATCACCGATCACCCGCTACGAGAGCACGAGCAGGCGCTCAGGACCGTGACTACGATCACCTCTGAAGAACTCAACCATGCCGGTGAAGAAGCCGCCATGGGTACAGGCGCGGGCGCAGCGGTCTCCGGCGCTGGCGGCAGCGCTCTTGCAGGCGGCCGCCAGGCGATCACGGACGGCATGAAGGTAGTGATGGCCGGCATGGTGACGTCGAAGCGCACGCTCATCACCAAGAGCAACAAGATGATGGCCTTTATCGCGCTTGAAGATCTCTACGGCGTTTTCGAGGTCGTCGTCTTTCCGAACGTATACGAGCGGGCAGCGCATTTTCTGGATGTGGACGCGGTGATCGCCGTGCGCGGCAGCGTCAACTTCAAGGAGGATGAAGCGCCGAAGCTCCTGGCTGACAGCATCGAGCCGCTGGAAGAGGCGGCCGCGGCCGGCGGCATGGCCGGCGGAATGACCGGCGGCGGCCGGACTGCCGGCCGCAGGGACGAGAAAGATGCGGCCGGCGGCATGAACACGAAGGCGCGGCCGGCGAGAGAGCCGCAGGGGCTGATCAAGTTGCGGCTGCCGCAGGATGCCGATGTCAACATGACGCTGGCGCAGATCAAGACGACGCTGCAGCGCCATCACGGTCCGGCGCAGGTGCTGCTTTATCTGCCGGACGGCCGCACGCTCAGGACGGACAGCGACCTGGGGGGAGACATCAGCGAGCCGCTGCGCATGCAGCTGACCGCGATTCTCGGCAGTGGCAACGTCAAGATGGAAT